>NZ_JRVI01000151.1:0-3255 GCF_000783375.1 Sphingomonas sp. Ant20 | reverse complement strand
CAGCCTACCGCGTCGCCGCCAGCGGCGGTGCGCCGGTGCGGATCGCCAAGGAGGCGAGCGGCCCGCAATTCGGGGCGGCGAACGACCGCGTCTTCCTGATGGCGACCGAGAAGGACAAGCGCCAGCTGATCAGCACCGACCTCAACGGACAGGACCGCCGCGTCCATGCCTCGGGCGAGCTGGTCAATGACTATCAGATCTCACCACAGGGCGATTACGTCGCCTTCCGTCAGAATTACGAGGCGTTCGTGATGCCGCTGATGCCGGGACGCCAGGCGGTCGAGACCGATGCCAAGGGCGGCCCCCTGCCCGTCACCCGCGTCAGTGGCGACGGTGCGGACTTCATCAACTGGTCGAACGACGGCCGGCAGATCCACTGGAGCGCGGGCCCGACGCTCTACACGGCCGAGACCGCGGCGCTGTTCCGCGCGGTGCCGACGCCGAAGGGTGAGGACGCGCCGAAGTTCGTCGCGCCGCGCACCGGCACCTCGCTGTCGATGGACATCGCCGCCGCCAAGCCTGACGCGACGGTGGCGCTGACCGGCGCACGCGTCGTGACGATGGCGAAGGCCGATGGCGGGATCATCGACGACGCCACGATCCTGATCCGCGGCGACCGCATCGTCGCGGTCGGGCCACGTGGTACGATCGCCATTCCCGCAGGCGCGAAGACCGTCGACCTGGCGGGCAAGACGGTTATCCCCGGGTTGGTCGACGCGCATGCGCATGGTCCGCAGGGCGAGGACGAGATCGTACCGCAGCAGAACTGGTCGGCGATGGCGAACCTCGCGCTCGGCACCACGACGATCCACGATCCGTCGTCGCGCTCCGCCGAAATCTTCCCGGCGGCCGAGATGCAGCAGGCCGGCATGCTGCTTGCCCCGCGCACCTTCTCGACCGGCGAGATCGTCTATGGCGCGAAAGCGCCCGACGTCTATGCGCAGATCGACACCTATGAGGACGCGCTCGCCGTCGTCCGTCGCCTCAAGGCGCAGGGCGCTCGCAGCGTGAAGAACTACAACCAGCCACGCCGCGAGCAGCGCCAGATGGTCGTCGCGGCCGCGCAGGCGGAAGGCATGGAGGTCGTGCCCGAGGGCGGCTCGCTCTTCACGCTCGACATGAGCCTGGTGCAGGACGGCAATTCCACGGTCGAGCATAACGTCCCGCTCGAGCATTTCTATGCCGATGTGGTCGATCTCTGGTCGCAGACGACGGTCGGCTACACGCCGACGCTCGTGGTCGCCTATGGTGGGCCGGCGGGCGATCCCTATTGGCGCGCGCACAGCGACGTGTGGCGGCATCCGCTGCTCGCCCGCCATGCGCCGCCGGCACTGCTCGCGGCGCAGAATGCGCGACGCGAGATCGCGCCCGAGGAGGATTATGTCGATGGCGCAACCGCACGAGAGGCGCGCAAGCTCGCGGTCAAGGGCGTGCCCGTGGCGATCGGCGCGCACGGCCAGCAGCCGGGGCTTGGCGCGCATTGGGAGTTGTGGAGCTTCGTCCGGGGCGGGTTCAGCCCAATCGAGGCGCTGCGTGCGGGTACGATCGAATCGGCACGATCGCTGGGATACGCCAAGGACGTCGGATCGCTCGAACCCGGCAAGCTCGCCGATCTGGTCGTGCTGACCGCCGACCCGACAAGCGACATCCGCAACAGCGACAAGGTCGCGCAGGTCATGCTCGGCGGCCGCCTTTATGATGCGGCAACGCTGAACGAGACGATCACCGGCACGCGCAAGCGCCAGGCCTATTGGTGGGAGAGCGGCAGCGCCGGCGCCGATACGGGCGCACGCATCACCGTCGGCCACGGACACGGCGATGTCGACTGACATCGCCGGTCGCGACCGGCGCTGGGGGTCGACTGACATCCCCGGTCGGAACCGGCGATGAGGGCGACGGCGGTCAGTAGATGTCGCGGCGGTACAGCCCGGCCTCGCTCATCGCCTCGACCCGGTCGTCGCCGAGGATGATCCGGAGTTCGGCATCGACCGCGCCCGCCATCCCGACCAGACTGCCGCAGACATAGATCGCCGCCCCCCGGTCCGCCCAGTCGAGCATCCGGTCGGCCTGTTCCGCGACCAGCGCCTGGACATAGCGCCCGCAGCCCGCATCGCGCGAGAAGGCACGGTCGATCCGCTCGAGCGTACCCGCGGCATGCAGCGCATCGAGTTCGGCGGCGAGCGGGCGATCAAACGCGCTGCTGCGTTCGCCATAGAGCAGCCAGGCGGGCGCGCCGCCGGTCCGCGCCCGCTCGCGCAGATGCGCCATCAACCCGGCGAGGCCGGTGCCGTTGCCGATCAGCACGAGCGGGGTCGCCGGATCCATCGGTGTCGCAAACCCAGGATTGGCACGAAGCCGTATGGCGATAGGATCACCGATCGACGCCACTTCTGTCAGCCACCCCGAACCGATGCCGAGCCCGCCGTCGGCTGCGGGACATTGCCGCACGAGCAGCTCGACGCGGCCCGACTCCGGCAGCGACGCGACCGAATATTCGCGGTGCGCAAGCGGCGGCAGCGCCAACGGATCCCGTCCCCCGGCATCGAACGTCGCCGGATCGGGCAGCGTCGCCTTGGCGAGTGCGACCGCGACCCGGCCGTCATCGTCGATCCCGCAATCGGCCAGGAACCGCGCGACGCGGGCCGGATCGTGACGCGGCTCGATCTCGGCGATCGCGCCAGGTGCCCAGCGCGTGCCCGCGGGAATGCCGAGTTCGACCCGGTACATCGGCGCGGCCAGGCTGTCGGGATTGAGCCATGTCCGTGCGACCAGCGGCCAGGCGGCATAGTCCGTCGGCTGCCAGTCGGGCTGCGCCGGATCCGCGCCGATCGCGTGAAGCTGTTGCTGCCACTGGCGTTCGCCGTCCGCATCGGCCGCATCCAATTCGATCCGGTCGAACAGGCGAAGCGCCCCGCTGGCATGCAGCCACGCGTCGACGCGCTGACCAAAGGCGCAATAGTCAGGATATTCGCGGTCGCCCAGCGCCAGTACCGCGTAGCGGACACCGTCGAGATCGGCCGGCGCGGCCATCACGCGACGCTCGAACGCCCGGGCGGTGTCCGGCGCATCGCCCTCGCCATAGGTCGCCACGACGAACAGGACGGTGCCGGCATCGCGCAGATCCGCCGGCGACACCGTCGCCAGCGGGCGGATCGCAGCATCCGGGAACGCTGCCGCGCTGAGGCGTGCGAGCCGTTCGGCAGTGCCGGTCTGCGATGCGTGAACGACCAGCACGCCGGGTCGGTCCGCCCCCGC
>NZ_JRVI01000150.1:0-6676 GCF_000783375.1 Sphingomonas sp. Ant20 | reverse complement strand
CTGGCCGGTCGTGCTGGTGATCGACGTGTCGGGCCAGGCGCAGTCCGCGGCGGCGACCGCCCTGGGGTTCGCGCGCTATGATCCAGGCGTAAGGGTCGCAGGCGTGATCCTCAACCGCGTGGCGAGCGAGCGGCACGAGCGGCTGGCGCGCAGCGGGATGGAAGCGGTCGGGATCCGCGTGTTCGGTGCGCTGCCGCGGCGCGGCGACCTGACGCTCCCCGAGCGACATCTGGGGCTGGTGCAGGCGATCGAGCACCCTGCGCTCGACGCGCAGATCGCGGCCTATGCGACGTTCCTGCGCGCGCATGTCGATATCGCCGCGCTGCGCGAGGCGGCGGCCGCCACGCCGCGAGCCGTCGCGCAGGGGACGGTCGTACCGACCCCGCCGGCACAGCGGATCGCGCTGGCGCAGGATGCCGCCTTTTCTTTCACCTATGCGCATGTGCTGGACGGGTGGCGCAGCGCGGGCGTGGAGATCCTGCCCTTTTCGCCGCTGGCGGACGAGGCGCCGGCGAAGGACGCGGATCTGGTCTGGCTGCCGGGGGGCTATCCCGAGCTTCATGCCGGGGCGCTGGCGGCGGCGGATCGGTTCCGTGCGGCGCTGGCGCTGCATGCCGAGACGCGACCGGTGCACGGCGAGTGCGGCGGCTACATGGCGCTGGGCGAGGGGCTGATCGATGCGGACGGGACGCGGCACCGGATGGCGGGGCTGCTCGGGCTGGTGACGAGTTACGAGAAGCGGCGGATGCATCTGGGCTATCGGCGGGCGACGCTGCACGCGCCGATCGGCGGGATCGCGGCGGGGGTGATGCTGGCGGGGCATGAATTCCATTATTCGACGATCCTCGACCAGCCCGACGCGCCGCTGGCGCAGGTGGTCGACGCGAATGCGCAAGCCGTGCCCGAAACCGGCTCGCATCGCGGCGGCGTGACGGGTAGTTTCTTCCACATGATCGCCCCCCTTGGCCAATCGGCTGCATGACCGGTTTCGTTTCGTTCGTCGGTTCCGGCCCCGGCGACCCCGAATTGCTGACGCTGAAGGCGGTGACGCGGTTGCAGCGCGCCGACGTCGTGCTGTTCGACGATCTGTCGTCGGGCGCGGTGCTGGGTCATGCGCGCGTCGGTGCCGAACTGGTCGCGGTCGGCAAGCGCGCGGGGCGGCCGTCGCCGCGCCAGTCGCATGTCTCGCAACTGCTGGTCGACCACGCGCTAACGGGGGCGCGCGTCGTCCGGCTGAAGTCTGGCGATGCGGGGATGTTCGGGCGGCTGGAGGAGGAGATCGTCGCGCTGCGCGAGGCGGGCGTGACGTTCGAGATCGTCCCGGGGATCAGCGCGGCGAGCGCGGCTGCTGCCGCCGCCGCGATCCCGCTGACGCGCCGGCTGTCCGCGCGCCGGGTGCAATATGTCACCGGCCATGACGTGACCGGGCAGTTGCCGCAGCAGCGCAACATGGCCGCGCTCGCCGATCCGGAGGCGACAACGGTCGTGTTCATGCCGCAGCGGACGTTTCCGGCTCTGGTTGAGTCGCTCGTCGCACATGGCCTGCCGGGCGACACGACCGCGCTGCTCGCCGAGAATGTCGGGCATCCCGACCAGAGCCTGACCTGGTCGACGATCGCGGGGCTCGCGGCGCGGCTGGCGGGGGGCGTGTCCGACAAGCCCGCGCTGATCCTCTATGGATCGTTGATGGCGCCGTGAGCGGAGTCGACATCGCGATATCGCTGATCGGGATCGGCACGGGCAATCCCGATCATGTGACGCGCGCCGCAGTCACGGCGATGAACGCCGCCGACCTGATCCTGTTGCCGCGGAAAGGCGCGGGGAAATCCGATCTGGTCGATCTGCGCCGGACGATCTGCGCCGCGCTGCTGACCGGGCCTGCCAGAGTGGTGGAGTTCGATCTGCCCGAGCGCGATGCGGACGCGCCGTACCGTGCGGCGGTCGATGCGTGGCACGATGATATCGCGGCGGTGTGGGCGGCGCAGATCGCCGAGCATCTGCCGGGCGGAGGACGGGTCGCGTTCCTCGTCTGGGGGGATCCGTCGCTCTACGACAGCAGCCTCCGGATCGCTAACCGGCTGCGAGCGGGAGGGCGGTCGATCGGGGTCAGCGTGGTGCCGGGGATCACCAGCCTGCAGGCGCTGACCGCGGCGCATGCGATCCCGCTCAACACGCTCGCTGCGCCCGTGACGATCACCACCGGTCGGCGGCTGCGCGCCGAGGGGTGGCCAGCGGGGGTCGAGACGCTGGCGGTGATGCTCGACGGGGCGTGCGCGTTCGAGACGCTCGCACCCGAGGGGGTCATGATCTGGTGGGGGGCGTATCTGGGGATGGCGCAGGAGGCGCTGGTCGCCGGGCCGCTCGCCTCAGTCGGGGCGGAGATCATCACGTGCCGTGCCGGACTGCGCGCCCGGCACGGCTGGATCATGGACGTGTATCTCCTACGCCGCACGGGCGGCTGAGCGTCACTCCGACAGGTCGCTCAGCAGCTCGCGGACGCGGTCGAGGCGGGCGAGGGGATCCTCGATCCGTTCGCGGACCAGCCAGCGGCGCTTGGCCTGTTCGAACGGCGCGGGCAGGGCGGCGGTGGGGTCGCCCGGGGTGAAGGCGATGCGCCCGGGCCGACATCGATCTGGCGAATTTCGGCGGCGGCGGCGAGTGCGCGGATCCGCGCGCATTCGAGCAGGCGGACGGCATTGTCGGGAAGTGCGCCGAACCGGTCCTCGAGCTCGGCCTGGAACGCATCGAGCGCGGCGATGTCGGTCAGATGCGCGAGCTGGCCGTAGAGCGTCAGCCGCAGGTCGGTCTCGGGGATCCACTCTTCGGGAAGCATGCCGCCGACGCCGAGATTGAGCACCGGCTGGCACTGATCGACCGGTTCGCCGCGCGCGGCTTTCAGCGCGCGACCCAGCAGGTGCTGGTAGAGGTCGATACCGATCAGCTTCATGTGGCCGGCCTGATCCTCGCCGACCAGATCGCCCGCGCCGCGCATGTCGAGATCACGCGCACTGATCGCGAAGCCCGCGCCGAGCTGGTCGAACGCCTGGAGCGTGCGCAGGCGCTTCATTGTCGCCTCGGCGATCATGGCCTCACCGTCGGTCGACAGCAGGATCTGACCGCGCCGGCCGCCGCGCCCGACCCGGCCGCGCAGCTGGTGGAGCTGCGACAGGCCGAACCGGTCGGCATGGTGGACGATCATCGTGTTGGCGCGCGGCACGTCGAGCCCCGCCTCGATGATGTTGGTCGCGAGCAGCACGTCGCCGTCACCCGCGGCAAAGCCCGCCATGGCGTCGTCGAGCTCGGCGGCGTCCATCTTGCCGTGCGCGATGACGAGGCCGAGTTCGGGGACGAGCCGCGCGAGCGTCTTCGCGAGCGGGGCGATGTCCTCGATCCGCGGCACGACGACGAAGCTCTGGCCGCCACGCGCGCGTTCGCGGCGGAGCGCCTTGCGGACCGCGGCGTCGTCGAACGGCGCGACGATGGTGCGGATCGGCTGGCGGCGCGCGGGCGGAGTCGCGATGACCGAGATCGCCTGGATGCCGACCATCGCCGACTGGAGCGTGCGCGGGATCGGCGTGGCGCTGAGCGTGAGGACATGGCCCGCGCCCATGTCGCGCAGCGACCCCTTGGCCTTCGCGCCGAACCGCTGTTCCTCGTCGATCACGACGAGCGCGAGATCGGCAAAGGCGACACCCTTGCCACCGACCGCGCTGGTGCCGACCACGACCGCGATCGACCCGTCGGCAAGCCCGGCGCAGACGCGCTTGCGCTCCGCGGGCGTCGACAGCCGAGACAGCGCAGCGACCTCCAGCCCGGTGCCGACAAAGCGCGTGCGGAACGTTTCAAGATGCTGGCGGATCAGCACGGTGGTCGGTGCGACGATCGCGACTTGCCGTCCCGCGAGCGCGACGAGCGCGGCGGCGCGAAGTGCGACCTCGGTCTTGCCATAGCCGACATCGCCGACGATCAGCCGGTCCATCGGCTTGCCGCTGGCGAGATCGCTACGGACCGCGGCGATCGCACGCGCCTGGTCGGGGGTCTCGGCAAAGGGAAAACCCGCGGCGAAACGTTCGTAGAGTGCGACATCCGGGACGATCGGCGGTGTCGTCCGCGCGTCGCGTTCGGCAGCAACCGCCTGAAGCGCACGTGCGCTTTCCGCAATCGCGGTGTCGATCGCGGCGCGACGCTTGGTCCAGCTTCCCCCGTCGAGCGTGTCGAGCGTCACCGCATCCGCGTCTGCGCCATAACGCCAGATGCGATCGGCTTCATGCACGGGTACGAGCCGGCGGGCGCCCTTGGCATAGTCGAGCACGATCGCGTCGGCCGCGACGCCATCGAGGTCGGGCAGCGCCTCGACCCCGAGAACGCGACCGATGCCGTGATCCTCATGCACGACAATGTCGCCGGTCTGCAGCGTCGCACCTTCGGCAAAGGCCGCAACGCCAACACCGGGGCCGTCGTCCAGTCGTGCGCGGCTGCCGAGCAGATCGGCGGCGGCGACGATGGTGAGATCGGCATGGACAAAGCCCTGGTCGAGCGGAGCGCAGAGCAGTGACACCGAACCGACGGGTGCGGCCGCCGCCTCGGCAAGGCTGTCGACGTGTTCGGCGTCGACGCCGAGCGCGATGCGAGGAAACGAAGGTCACGCGCGGACCCGGCGATCGCGAGCCGGCCGTCGGCGATCACCGAACGGGCGAAGCGGCGGAACGCGCGGACCGGATCGCGCCGCTCGATGAAGCGCGGGGTGCGTTCGACCGGGGTGTCGGTGGCGAGGCTCTGGCGGCCGACGGTCGCCTTGTTCCAGGCGCGCGTGTCGACCAGCGCGGCCTTGACCTGACGCGCCGCGGTGCCGTCGCGGCAAGCGCCAGGAACCGCGTGCGGCGGTCGGCGACCAGAGGGTCGAAATGGAGCGCGGCGTCGGGCAAATGCTCGGTAATCGCGACACCGTCACCCAGATCGGGTTCGCAGGCGCGACCGACGATTACCGCGTCGAGCGTTTCCAGGCTGCGCTGCGACACCGGGTCATAGCTGCGGATTTCGGTGATGACCGAATCGTCGTCGAATTCGATCCGGGCGGGGTTCGCACGATCGGCCGGAAACAGGTCGACGACGCTGCCGCGGATCGCGATCTCGCCGGGTTCGTCGACCCGGTCGTCGATCGTGTAGCCGATCGTTTCGGCGAGCGCGGGTAGCGCGGCGATGTCGATCGTGTCGCCGACGCGGAACACCGGTGGCGCCTCGTCGAACGCGGCGGGGGCGGGATAGCGGACCGCGCTCGCCTCGGCGGAGAGGACGAGGAGGATCGGGCCGGTCGAGGCTGTAGCGGTCGCGGCGCGCAGACGGCGCAGCGCCTCGACCCGGCGGCCGACATTGGCGGCGCTGGGCGGCGCGGAGTCGCCGGGGAGCGCATCGCTCGCAACGAGATGGACGACGGTCATCGCAGGGGCGAACCCCTCCGCGAGACAGGCGATCGCCTCGGCGCGCGCCTCGTCCTCGACTACCAGAATGGCACGGTCGATTCCGGCGGTCAGCAGCTCGGCAACGACGATCGCCGTGGGCAGGGTTGCCGGTGCGGCGCGCGTGTCGCCCGGCAGGTCGATATGGTCGGTACGCTTCAGCATGGCCCCTCCGGTCGGGCCGTTGGCGCCCATTGAATGAACGGTATGCGGACCGGCTCGTTCCGTGATCCGTGCACGAAACGTTCCGACTGGCTCAGCCGAGCAGGCGGCGATACTCGGATTCGGCATGGCCATAGGTGTCGCCCGCCATCCGCATCAGCACGTCGCGGTCGCGGACCAGCACGCGGCCGCGCACGGAGCGAATAGCCTGTTCTTCCTCGAGCCGGTGAAGCGCCTCTGTCACGCTGCTGCGCCGGACGCCGAGCATCAGGCGGAACTCCTCATGCGTCATGCAGATCGCGTCGTCGCGGATGCGATCGTGATAGAGCAGGATCCAGCGCGCCATGCGTCGCTCGATCGAATGCGCGAGCGACGATACGATTGTCCGCCCCATCTGGGTCATGAACACCTGGACGAAACGGAGCAGCGCGAGCCGCAGCGTGTCGCTCTGCGCGGCGGCGGCGTGGAAGCGGTCGAGCGGGAGCTGCAGCGCGACGCCCTGTTCGGCGCGCATCACGACGTCATAGGGCGAGCGGTCATCGCCGAGCAGCGCGGACCAGCCGACAAAGCCCTCCGCGCCGATCAGCCCGACCGCGAACCGATGATCGCCCTCGAGCGCGTCGAGCACGCCGGCGATCCCCTCCTCGGGAAAGCAGAGCGTCTCGATCCGGTCGCCCGCACGCGTCAGCGACTCGCCGACCGCGAAGGAAACGCGGTCGAGATGCGGGGCGATCAGTGCAAAGTCGGTGAGGCTCAAACGCTGGAGGAGCCGGTTTCCTGTGCCTCGCGCCGACGCGTCGCCAGCCCCATCCCGGTCGATGGTTTCCAGTCGATAGTCGCCCACCATCACGCCCCCTGAAACACTGCACGAATTCAATACGATCCGGTCTTCGTCCGGTTTCGTACAGCAACTCCCACGCCGCCGCCGGGGTTGCGCCTTTCAATGTTACAGGAGGCAATTTTGACACATTCCATTCGACGGACGCTGCTCGCCGGCGTGTTTGCATCGACGCTCGTACTCATCCCGGGCGCCGCGCTCGCCCAGTCGGCACGCAGCG
>NZ_JRVI01000015.1:0-7019 GCF_000783375.1 Sphingomonas sp. Ant20 | reverse complement strand
CGCGCAGCACGGTCGACGGTCGTTTGCCGCGTCCGGACGAGGACATTCAGGTCGGCGGGCACGGCCGACAGGCTCGCGAGCGTCGTCGCGATGAGCGCCGCCTGGTTGAACCCGCGCGACCAGAGCCGCCAGCGGTGCAGCGGCACGGGCACGATCAGCGCCGCCTGCTCGGGCATGAGCCGGTGCATGGCACGCGCCATCGTCGCGGCGAACGCGGTTCGGCCGCCATATTTCAACCGCAGCGCCAGGCCACGCGCCACCGGTCCATAGGCGACCGCGGCGCGAACGCCCGCGTGACGCGGCGGCTGGATGAGGCACGCGGCGCACAATGCGCCGTCGCCGCGATCATGCGCAAAGGGCAGGTTGCACGCGGCACACCAGGGCGGACCGAGAAAGTGCAGGCCGTTCCAGCAGCTTGCGCAGAACCGATGGTCCGCCGCCACCGGACTGCCGCAGCCGGGGCAGCGCGGCGGCAGCGCCAGCCGGATCACCGCACCAATCGGATCGAGCAACCGCATCCGCCCTTGTCGTCAAAGCATGCAGACGGCACAAGCGCGGCGTGCAGATCCCAGACCCCAGCCAAGGCAGCGCCCCGGAAATCTTCGACCGGGTCGCCCGCCGCCAGCGCCGCGACCGCGCGCGTGCCGCCTATGCCGACGCGGATTTCGTGCGCGCGACGATGCTCGACGGGATCGCCGAGCGGCTCGATGCGGTGACGCGGGACTTTGCCAACATTCTCGATCTTGGCTGTTTCGACGGCGCGTTCGTAGCGCCCCCGGGCGCACGGGTCGTACGCTGCGATGCGGGCCACGGCTTTGCCGCGCACGCGGGCGGCGTTCAAGCCGACGAGGACCGGCTGCCCTTTGCCGACGCATCGTTCGACCTTGTCGTCAGCGCGGGCGTGCTCGACCAGGTCAACGATCTGCCTGGCGCGCTGTCGCTGATCCGCCGCGTGCTGCGCCCGGATGGACTGTTCCTCGGCGCGTTCGTCGGGGCCGGGAGCCTGCCGGCACTCCGCCAGGCGTTGCGGGTGGCGGAGGCGGAGCGACCCGCCGCGCGGCTGCATCCGCAGATCGACGTCCGTTCGGCGGGCGATCTGCTGATGCGCGCGGGCTTTACGCTGCCGGTGGCGGACATCGAGACGCTGAACGTCGGCTACCGCGATGTCGGGCGACTGCTCGGCGATCTTCGCGGGATGGCGGCGACGAACGTGCTCGCGGGGCGTAGTGCGCTCGGCCGGCAGGCGCTGGCGGGGCTCGCACAGGCCTTTGCCGAGCTCGCCGACGCGGACGGGCGGACCGCCGAACGGTTCGAGATCATCTTCCTTACCGGCTGGTCGCCTGCCCCGTCACAGCCCAAGCCGGCGCGACGCGGCAGCGGCACCGCCTCGCTCAGTGATGCGCTGCGGACCCGACCCCGCGACCCGACCTGAGCCTAACGGGCGGGGTCGGCCGCTCGGCGACCCGGACCGAACGGAATGCGCAGCGTGACCACCGCCCCGGATCCGGTCGCCCCCGGCAGCGTGCTCTGGACCGCATGGACATTGCCCGTCCCGCCGCCCGGCAGCCGGAACGTCATCGGTGCATCGGGTGCGCTGACCGGCGGCGTGGGAAGCCGTGCAAGACGCTGGTCGGTCGGCCGGCCACAGACGACGATCTCGCCACCGGGCGGCGTCACGGGACAGGGGGTCGCCGTCCGAGCGACCGGGGGGCGAAGTTCGCGCGGCAGTGGAGGGCCAGCGACGGCCTGCAGTCCGATCAGCACCGCGATCATCTAGAACCTCCGCGCCACCCCCGCATAAAGCCGCGCGTCGGGGGTATCATGGGTCAAGCCCGCCGCCCCGAAAATGTCAAACTGAAGATCGTCGCCCACCATCCAGGCAAGCGAGAGCGCGGCCAGTGCCTGGGTGCTGCGGCCGGCCGGGTCATCGTCGCGCAGCGCCTGCAGCTCGGCATTCAGCGTCACCGCCTTGTCGAGCGTGAAGGCGAGGCCGACCGCGCTGCTATAGGCGAGGTGCCGGCCATGGCCGTCGTCGTCGACCGCGGCATCGACCTCGGGTGTCAGGTCGAGCGACACCGTATCGGACATTTCGAATGTCACCGGCAGCAGCAACCCGCTGCCCCAGTCGCCATCACCGACCGGCGACCGGCCGACGGGAAGCGTCACGAACGGCAGGACGGCGATCGACAGGCCCTTGCCGTCGGGATGGCTCAGGCTGGCCTTCATGCTCAGTGACACGTCGCCGATGCGGTCCGCGACGTCGATCCCTGTTTCGTCGCGCGTCCGATCATGGCCGAACGGCGTCCATCCCACCCGCGCCTCGACCGTATCGCTGACCCCGACCCGCACGAGCGTATCGGCGATCAGGACGCTGTCCTCACGCGAGCCTGCCCCGTCGTCGCGCGTCCAGTCGGCGAGCGCGGCTTCGACCGAGACGCGGCCTTTTTCCATGGTGCAGGCGGGCGTATCGATCCCCGGGCGTTCAGGGCAATAGTCGCGCTCCTGCGCACAAACCTGGGTCGAACAGGCCAATAGCAGCGTCGCCAGCACACCCGCGGCAAGCCGCCCCGCCGGTGCGTTCATCGCAGGCGGACCCAGGTCGGGGCATGATCGCTAGCCTTCTCGCGGCCGCGATAGGCCTTGTCGACACCGGCATCGATCATCCGGTCGGCCGCCTGCGGGCTGAGCAGCAGATGATCGATGCGGAAGCCCGCGTCGCGCTGCCACGCGCCCGCCTGATAATCCCAGAAGGTCCACACGCCCCCCTTGGGAAACTGCGTTCGCAGGGCATCGGTCCAGCCCTGCCCGAGCAACGCGCGATAGGCGCTTCGGCTTTCGGGCTGCATCAGCGCGTCGTCCTGCATCCGCGACACCGAAAACGTGTCGTCGTCATTCGCGATCACATTGTAATCGCCCGCGAGGATGGCGGGTACCTCCTCGGCCAGGAGCACGCGCGCACGCGCCGCAAGACGCGTCATCCAGCGGAGCTTATAGTCGAATTTCGGGCCGGGCTGCGGATTGCCGTTGGGCAGATACAGCGCGGCGATCGTCAGCCCGTCGACCTCGGCCTCGATATAGCGGCTGTGCTCGTCTTCCGGCTCGCCTTCAAGGCCGCGTTGCCGGACCCTGGGGGTCTGCCCCTTGGCAAGGATCGCCACGCCGTTCCAGGCCTTTTGCCCATGCCAGACAACACCGTACCCCGCCGCCTCGATCTCCGCGCGAGCGGAAGTTCGTCGCTGGTCTTGAGTTCCTGCAGACAGACGATGTCGGGCTGCTCTTCGGCAAGATATTCGAGCAGCCGCGGGAGACGAGCCTTGATCCCGTTGATGTTGTACGTGACGATCTTCACCGGGCGTCAGACCGAAAAGCTCGAGCCGCAACCGCAGCCCGAGGCTGCATTGGGGTTCTCCACGCGGAACGCCGCGCCGGCGAGCGACTCGACATAGTCGACAGCGCAACCCCGGACGAGGTCGATGCTGACGCTGTCGACGACCAGCCGGACGCCGTCGCGTTCGGCAACCACGTCATCCGCCTCGGCCGCATCGGCGAACCCGAACTTGTACTGGAAACCAGAACAGCCACCGCCATCGACCGAAAGGCGCAGGATCGCCGGCTTGCCCTGTCGGGCAGCAATTGCGGCGACGCGCGCTGCGGCGGAGGGGGTCAGGATGATGTCGGGAGCCAAGGTTGCCATGGTCCCGAGATAGGCGGTCCCGCTATCCGCGGCAACCTCGCCCTACCGCGGAGAACCGCGGACAGGGCTTGATAGAAAACCGTGCGCCTCAGTCCTGCGCCGCCGGACCGTCCGTCGAGACCGGGATCGCACCGACCGAGCGATCCTGCGCGGCGAGAAGGTAGTCGGCGGTCGTGAGGAACGGGATCGGGTTCACGGCATGACCATCGATCCGGACTTCATAATGAAGATGCGGGCCGGTCGAGCGACCGGTCGAGCCCATCAGTGCGATCAGCTGGCCGCGCGTCACCCGGGCATTGTCGCCGACGAGGATCTTCGAGAGATGGCCGTACCGGGTCGCGATGCCCTTGCCATGATTAAGCTCGACGAGATTGCCATAGCCGCCCTGACGACCGGCATGCGAGACGATGCCGTCAGCCGTGGCGTAGATCGGCGTGCCGACCGGACCCGGAATGTCGACGCCGGCATGCATCGCGGCAGTCCCGCGGAACGGATCCGAGCGGATGCCGAAATTGCTGGTGAAGGACAGCAGATGGACCGGCTGGACCGAAGGAATCGCGATCACCCCCTGCTGCAGCGTGTCGAGCTTCTTCCAGGTCTGGAACAGCGTGCGGAACTGGGCGTCGGCGCGGACATCGGCCAGCGCCTCGGGGCTGTCGGCAGCGACCAGCGGTCCGCCCATGGCGGCCTGCTTGCGCGCATGGGTACGCTTGGCCGCGGCGGCGACGCGTTCGGGACGCAGGCCGAGCTTGCGCACGGTGTCGGTGGTGTCGGCATAGCGCTGATCGAGAACCGTCTGCGCCGCATCGGCGAGAACGCGCTGGCGGCCCTCGACCTTGACCAGCGGCTTGACGACATCGGCGGCCAGCGCGTCGGGCGCGGGGTCGATTGCCAGCGTCGCCAGCGCCATCGCCTTGGTGTCGCCCTTGCCGGTCAGGGCGGCGGTGATCAGCTGCTGGCGCTGTTCGACGCGGGCGGCATGCGCTGCGGCGGTCTCGCGAATGGTCGCGACGCGCGCCTGCATCTGACCGATGCGGCGCTCCATCTGCGCGACCTGGAGTTCCGAATCGGGTGCGGCAACGACGCCGGCCGCGGCTGCGGCGCCATAGGCTGCCTGCGCGGCACCATAGCCGGAAAAGCCGAGCGTCACGGCGCTGAGTGCCGCCATCGCCGCCTGCTTGCGGCTGCCCAAGCGAACCCGGCGGACCGAGTGGCCGTCGTGAACCGTCAGGTCCCGCGCGGCGAAGAGCGTCTTGATACGAAAGGCTGCGCGGTTGGCTAAGGCTGCAGCGGAAACGGTGATATCGACCATTGGTCCCCGACAAAAACAGGAGCCGGATCGCAAACGGGCCCGGCGCCAAGACTCTGTCCTGAACCGCAGCCCCTCCGCGTCCCAGACAAGTGAGGATGTGTGCCGATTTGATCCACTTCGGCAAGAGCCGCGCCGCTAACTTGGGGTGGACCGGGACGCGCGTGCGTTGAGCCGTTGAAACCAAATGGTACCGGTAAAAAGGAATCGCCCCGCCAGGGGACGCCGCGCCCTACCCCGTGGAACGGTCTTTATTGCGGGGTCAGCGCCTTGGCGGCAGCAAGAACGGCCTCGGCATGGCCGGGGACCCGGACCTTGCGCCACGATGTCGCCAGTCGGCCGTCCGCGTCGAACAGGAAGGTCGCGCGCTCGATCCCCATATATTTGCGGCCGTACATCGCCTTCTCGACCCAGACCCCGAAGCCCTCGCAGACCGCGCCATCGACGTCGGTCGCCAGCGAAACCGTCAGACCGTGCTTGGCGCTGAACTTGGCATGCGCGGCGGCCGTGTCCTTCGACACGCCGAGCACGCCGACCCCGATCTCAGCGAAGGCCGACTCGAGCGCGGAAAAGTCTTGCGCCTCGCGCGTGCAGCCGGCGGTATCGTCCTTGGGATAGAAATAGACGACCAGCGGGCGCGCCAGCGTCGTCAGCGCAACGGCCGTGCCATCGGGCATCGTCACCGAGACGTCCGGGATCATCGCACCGTCATCCATCCTGCTCTCCTGTCAGTTCGTGCCAGAACGCGGTCACCTGTTGCCGGACCTCGGCGAGGCCCGCAAGAACCGCAGGCCAGTCGTGCAGCCCGAGCGCGCGCGCGATCAACGCCTGGGTCGGCGGGCCGGGCGGCGCCGCGTCGGGCGCGACGAGCCGCAGCGTCACGAGCAGGCGCGTCAGGATATCATGCGCGGCGAGCATCGTCGCGGGCATCCGCCCTTCGGCGACGAGCTGCGCGATCGCACGCCCCAGATTGGCATCGAAGCCGCTGCGCTCAACGAGTTGTACGACATGCGTCGCGAATTCGAGATCGACCAGACCACCCGGCAGAAGCTTCGCGTCGAGCGGCCCCTTGGCGGGCTTGTGCGCGGCCATGTCGGCGCGCATCCGCGTCGCATCGCCGACCACGTCGCGCTCGGTCCGTGCGCCGGTCAGGACATCGGCGATCACCGCGGACAGCGCCGCCCGGGCGGGCGCGGATCCGAAGACCGGCCGCGCCCTGGTCAGCGCCATATGCTCCCACGTCCAGGCCTCCTCATGCTGATAGCGTACGAAGCTGTCGAGCGTCACGACCAGCGGCCCCTGCGCCCCCGATGGCCGCAGCCGCGTATCAATCTGATAGAGCGGCCCGGCCGCGGTCGCGACCGACAAGGCCGCAGTCACCCGCTGCGCCAGCCGGTTGTAGTAGAGCGTCGCGCCAAGCGGTTTGGCGCCATCCGACTCGGCAGTGAAATCGCCGGTGAAGAGGTAGACGAGGTCGAGATCGGACGCATGCGTCAGCATCGCCCCGCCCATCCGGCCGAGCGCCAGGATCACGAGTTCGCTGCCCGGCACCCGGCCATGGACGTCGGCAAAGCTGCGAATCGTCGCCTCCGCCAGTACCGCGATCGCCGCCTCTGCCACGCGCGCATAGCCCGCCGCGACGTCGAGCGGATCCGACGTCCCCGCAACGATCTGCGCACCCAGCGCAAAGCGCAGTTCGCCGACCACGCGCCGGACGTGATCGAGCCGCCCCTGATAATCGAGCCCCGCCTCGCCCGCGCGCATCCGGTCGATCAGCGCGTCGACCGCCGCGACCGGGGCGAGCGCCGTCGCATCGATCAACCCGTCGAGCAGCGCGGGGGCGCCGCGCCAGTTCCTCCGCCAGCGTCGGCGCGTGGCTGAGGATCGCCGCGAGGAGCGTGGCGAGCGCCGGTCGTGCTTCGAGCAGTCGGAATACGTTGATCGCGCTCGGCAGACGCTCGAGCATCGAATCGAGTCTCAGCATCGCGGCCTGCGGCTCGGGCGCGGCGGCGAGCG
>NZ_JRVI01000149.1:0-3952 GCF_000783375.1 Sphingomonas sp. Ant20 | reverse complement strand
CGTTGGCGATGCTCCACAACACGATCGGCAGTGTCCCGTTGCCGCCGCCACCGCTTGAATAGCGGGTGCCACCGGCACGCCGCGAGATCATCGGAATGACGATCGCGGCGGCCACGATCCCGAAGATGATCAGCCCGATCGGCACGCCGCCACCGTTGCCGGACGGCGCGCGGCGATGCGTCTTGTCATATTCGGCCGCCGCCGCGCCGACTTTCGTGCGGGCCTCTGCGTCGGGCAAAGCGAGCTGGTCCGCGACCGCATTCGTGCCCGCGACGATCCCGCCGGTCATGTCGCCGGCCTTGAAGCGCGGCAGGATCTGCTGGTTGATCACGACGCTCGAAAACGCATCGGTCAGGACCGGTTCCAGCCCATAGCCGACCTCGATCCGCACCTTGCGGTCGTTCGGCGCGACGAGCAGGATCGCACCGTTATTGGCGTCCTTCAGCCCGACCCCCCAGTTCCGCAGCAGGCGATAGCCATAATCCTCGATCGGATAGCCCTGCAGATCGGCGATGGTCGCGACGACCAGCTGGTTGCCGGTCGCTTTTTGGAGATCGTCGAGTCGTTTCGTGAGCGCCGCTTCCTGCTCGGGCGGGATCACGTTTGCCGCGTCGACGACGAAGCCGGTAAATTTCGGGAAAGTCTGGGCGCCTGCGGTGCCGCTGCCGAGCAGCACCGCGAAGAGGAGCGCCGCGAGGACGCGGATCATGCCGCCGGCCCCGCGATCAGCTCGCGTTGCCGAAATTCACCGTCGGCGCCGTCTCGGCCCCCGGCGTGGTCGCGGCAAATGGCACCATCGGCTTTGCGCCATAGAAGATCTTCGCGCCGACCGCGTCGGGGAAGGTGCGGATCTTGGTGTTATAAGCCTGGACCGCGCCGTTATAGTCGCGCCGTGCGATCGTGATGCGGTTCTCGGTGCCTTCGAGCTGGCTCATCAGCGTGGTGTAATTGGTCTGGCTCTTGAGCTCGGGATAGGCTTCCTGCAGTCGCTGCAGCGACAACCCGACGGCACCCTGCACGCGCGAGAATTGCTCGATCTTCGCAGGGTCGGTCAGGTCGTCGCCAGAGACCTGCACCGTGCTCGCCGCGGCGCGCGCCTGCGTCACCTCGACCAGAATGCTCTTTTCCTGCGCGCCGGCCGCCTTGACCGTCGCGACGAGGTTGGGGATCAGATCGGCGCGACGCTGATAGTCGTTTTGCACATCGGCCCAGCGCGCCTTCACATTTTCCTCGGCGGTCGGGATGCTGTTGATCCCGCAGCGCCAAGCGTCGCCGCGAGCGCAACGACGGCGGATCCGCGAAGAATCTGGGCATAGGACGACATCGGGGCTCTCCTGCTGGTCTGTATCACCCCCATAGGACAGCGGACCGGCTTGGCGAAACCGAAATCGATGGCTAGCGTGCGGGGGACTGGAAAAGGGGGCGCAAATGCTCAAGGAATTCAAAGCGTTCATCATGCGCGGCAACGTGCTTGATCTGGCTATTGCGGTGATCATCGGGGCGGCGTTCAGCAAGATCGTCACCTCGCTGACCGACGACGTGCTGATGCCGGTGATCGGCAAGATTTTCGGCGGGCTCGACTTTTCGAGCTATTTCTGGCGGATGGGGCCTGTCCCCGCAAACTATGCCGGTTCGCTCAGCGACTATGCGGCGCTGAAGAAGGCGGGGGTGCCGTTGCTCGGCTATGGCGCGTTCGCGACGCAGCTCGTCAACTTCGTGATCGTCGCCTTCATCATCTTCATGATCCTGCGCGTCGTGAACCGCGCGGCGGCGCTGATCGAGCGTGAAACCGCGCGGCTTAAGCGTGAGGAAGAAGCGACTCCGGTCGCGCCCGCGCCCGAGCCGGTCGAGATCGCGCTGCTGCGGGAGATCCGCGACGAGCTCAAGGCGCGGGGTTGATCGTCCTGGCCCTCTCCCTGCGGGGGAGGGCGGGATCAGGCTGCGGCCAAATCCTCGGCGTTGGCATCCGCCAGGCTCGTGCCGTCGAGGATCCGCGCAGTCTCGTCGCGGACGCGCATCATCGCAAAGCGGATCGCGCAGTCTGCCTCGCTCTTGCAGTCGAGGCAGGGCCGATAGGCCGTGCGGCTGACGCAGGGCACCAGCGCGAGCGGGCCCTCGATGATCCGGATGATCTCGCCGAGCGAGATCAGGTGGCTGGGGCGCGACAGGCGATAGCCGCCCATCTTGCCGCGATGGCTGTGCAGCAAGCCGGACTCGCGCAGGTCCGCAAGGATCAGCTCGAGAAACTTGCGCGGGACATTGGCCTCCGCCGCGATGCGGGTCATCGGGATCGGTGGACCACCGACCGGGGCGCCGCCAAGGAAGATCATCGCGCGAAGCGCGTAGCGAGAGCGCTGCGTCAACATAATACAGATTTCTATGCACGCGGTTTGTGGCGAGCGAAAGGCCGCAAAGGGCAAAATCACGGGCTTTTAATCGGCCGACCGCCACTCTATATCACAAGCGTCGTCGGGGGAATTCTCCTCTGGTGACTATGGCGATAAACCGTGGCGTGTCATAGACACAGCGGACCCGGGGGCAGTACCCGGCGACTCCACCACCGCCCTCTTCGCAAGAGGGGGACGATGACGGGGTCGAACTAGGATCGACGTGTGTTCAACGACGCTATGTTTCGCTCGGAATGGGACCACCGCAACGGCCCATACACAAGTGCCAACGATAACGAAGCACTCGCAATTGCCGCATAACTGACGGTCTAACGACCTAAGTTATACGGACGAAAGCGCGGTTCGGGCCACACCGGGCAACAGAAGTGGAAACCGGCGGTACGGGGGGCACCGAGCAACAGAAGCTCCCCACTCAAATCCTACTCAAGCGCGTGCCCGCCGTCAGGCGGCGAGTTGGGCGACCAGCTTGTCGAGCTGCGGGCTGAACCCGACGATGCCGATCAGCAGCTGGACGAGGGTCAGCATTGCCGCGCCCCACCAATAGGCCAGGTGCACCCGCCCGCGCAGTTGCGCATCGAACAGCATCGCGGCCCCTAGATAGGCCATGGTCGCGATGAATATCGCCCAGGTCCCGGACGGACCCATGAGCGGCATCGGCAGGATGCGCCCCAGCGCCGGCGACATGATCAGGATCGTCGCGGACAGCATCAGGCGCTTGTGCCAGTCGGACCGGTGTCTCAGCTGGATCGCCCAGCCCGCCAGGATCGCAAAGCCAATGATCTGTAGGTCGAGCGCGAGAAAAAAGGCCCGGCGTGAAGAAGGGCGGGACACGGTTTAGCCGGACGGCCATGACCGTCGTCGCGACGCCCACCACGACCATGACCGGGACCAGACACGCGGTTGCGACGCCCAGTCGCCGGTGCATCGCGATCGACCCCCGGTCGACCAGCCAGTTCTGCGCAACGTAGAGGATGATCCAGCCGAAGAAGACGGCAGCGTGCAGATGGACCTGGGCGGGAAGCCCGACGATGTTCCAGTCTGTCCGCTGCAGGTCCAGCCCGAACCCCGCGAAGACGGTGACCGCGATGATCGCAGCCAGCATGAGATAGAAACGCCGCTCGGCGGTGATCGCCGACACGCTGGTCGCCAAGGTTGCCATGATGCCCCCGCATCTCTGCTGCCTTGGCCGAGAATGCGCATGCACGCTGGACCCTGCAAGCCGGTAGCAGCGTGTCCGACCGTCATTCTCGTACAAATTGCCGAGCGCGGATCCCGTGGCATCGCGCCGCCGGCTCCCGCAATCGTGATCGCCCCGAAAAAGGGGACCCCGGTTGCCCGGATCCCCTCTCGCTGGTTGCCAGTCGGCAAGATCGCTTAGTCGCGATCGCCCGTCAGGAACGCCGGAGCGAACTCGGGGGCCTTGTCGCCGTCCGAACGCTCGGCGCGGGGAGCGCGCTCGCCGCCCTGGCCACCACCGTCGCGACGCGGGCCACGGCCACCGCCGTTGCCGCCATCACGACCGCCATCACCATCACGCGGCACGG
>NZ_JRVI01000148.1:0-50461 GCF_000783375.1 Sphingomonas sp. Ant20 | reverse complement strand
GCCAAGCTCGCGGGGCTGGCGCACGGGCCACGACCTCGGCGGCTGGCAGCGCGAAGTCGGCTTTCCAGTCCGGTTCTGCCGCTGCGGGCGGCGGGGCCAAGGGTGCAGTGGCAGGGCTGGGCAGTGTTGCCAAGGGCGGCGCACAGACGGCAGGCCAACGCGCCGGTGCTGGCATCAAGCAGCGGCAGCCAAGGCGGCCGCGCCATTCAAAGCAGGCTGGCAAGGCTCTGGTGCCGATGGCGGCTCAGGCGGCGGCACTGCTGGGCCAGCCGCCGCAGGCGATGCCGCTGGCAACACGGCCAACGCGCAGAAGCAGGAACAACCCGGCTGGGCCAAGCGCCTGCAACGCCGCCAACAACTCACCCAGGCCACCACCACTGCCGCGCACACGCTGCGCGGTGGTGACGGCGGCGGTTCGGGCCAAGGCCCGAGCCTGCGGGATTCCGATAGCTGACTTTCAAGGAGAACTCCATGCGATTCAAACGACCGCAGGTGCGTTATGCCGATACGCCACAGCCTGCCACCCCGTATCAAGCCGCCGCCCAGGTGTGGGACGAGCGCATCGGCTCGGCCCGCGTGCAGGCCAAGAACTGGCGGCTGATGGCCTTCGGCTGCCTGGTGCTCGCGCTACTGATGGCCGGCGGCCTGGTGTGGCGCTCGGCCCAGTCCATCGTTACGCCCTATGTCATCGAGGTCGATCAGTCCGGCCAGGTGCGCACCGTGGGCGAAGCGGCCACGCCGTACCGGCCCTCCGATGCGCAGACCGCGCACCACATCGCGCGCTTCGTGACGCTGGTGCGCTCGCTGTCCATCGACCCCATCGTCGTGCGCCAGAACTGGCTGGATGCCTACGACTACACCACATGGGATAATCGCGGGATCGAGTCGCACAATCCAGGCTTACGAATTGGAGGTGGTGGCCGCTCCCCGATATGATTAAAAACGGGCTCATGACGCGGCGTCGGGCCCAAGCATCAAGCGGAGAGCAACCGTGGCCCAGTATGTTGGATTAGATGTTTCGTTAAAAGAGACGGCGATCACAATAAGGGAGGATGGCAGGAAGATCTGGCGCGGCAAGTGCGCGTCTGATCCCAAGCTGCTTGCGGACGTGATCCGCCACCGCGCTCCCAACGCTGTTCGCGTCGTATTCGAGACGGGGCCATTGTCGGTGTGGTTCTATCATGCACTGATTGCGGAGGGCTTGCCCGCGATTTGCATCGATGCTCGTCATGCCAAGGCGGCGCTCGACATGGCACCGAATAAAAACTGATGCGAATGATGCAGACGGGCTCGCACATCTGGCGGAGGTTGGATTCTTCCGCGAAGTACGAGTGAAGCAGTTCAATAGCATGATGACGCGGACGCTCATTGGCGCTCGCGATCAGCTGCTCAAAATAGAAGCGATCTTGTTCAATCAGATAAGGGGGCTGATGAAGACTTTTGGATTAGTCGTCCCAAAGGGTAGAGGCCGAGTGTTTGAAGGCCACGTCCGAGATATGCTTTCGACCAACGCGGATCTAGAAATCATAATCATTCCTCTTTTGGAGGCATGGCGTAGCACCAGAAAACAGACGACAGATCTTAGCAAACAGGTTGTAGCGGCGGGGCGGCAAAGCGAGCAATGTAAATTGCTTATGACAATTCCCGGTGTGGGAGCAGTCACCGCGACATCATTCGTTGCCGCGATTGAAGACCCGGCAAATTTTAAAAAATCCAGATCTGTCGGGGCTTGGCTAGGTTTAACGACCCGCCGATACCAGTCAGGCGAAGTCGACTATGATGGTCACATATCCAGGCGCGGTGATAACCATCTACGTGGACTGCTCTATGAAGCCGCGACCGTCATTTTGACACGCACAAGCAGCGAAAGCAGCCTCCGTACTTGGGGATTGAAACTTCGGGAACGCGTTGGCTTCAAGCGCGCGGCGGTCGCAGTGGCCCGCAAACTCGCCGTGATCATGCACACGATGCTGAAAACGGGAGAGCTTTTCGACAAGGCGCATACGGCCGCCCCATCAATGAAGGAGTGCGCAACGATCTAACCCGCCGTACCTTCAACCAGTTGCATCTGACCCCCAGATGCGTCGAGACGTCCCTGCCAGGACGTGGGTAAGGCCATTCCGCCCCGGGTTTTGCAGTCAACGGCTTCGCCGCTCGACCTGCGTACACCACATTGGAAGGCCCACTCCCGCGTAAACCCATCATGCGGCGATCCTGCATCGACCGCGAAGACAACCCTGCTCCAGGCAAACGCCTCTAAAAGCGCATCCTACCAGCCCTGCAATTGCATCTCCCATCCCGCTGGACCGCTACGCGGGCCGGCTCCGAAGGCTACTATCTTAAGCTGTTGACCGAGCTTCAGCGATTAGACAACCGACCGGGGCGCGGCGGTGCTCAACGACTACGCCCGCACCAATGACCCGTTCGCCCGCATCGGCAAGGAGTCGGTGACGGTGCAGATCACCAGCGTGGTTCGCGCCAGTGATGCGTCGTTCAACGTGCGCTGGACGGAACGCCGCTACGTCAATGGCGCGGCTGCCGGGCTGGAGCGATGGACGGCGGTGGTGTCCATCGTGCAGCAGACCCCGCGCACCGAAGAACGCCTGCGCCGCAACCCGCTGGGCATCTACGTCAATGGCCTGTCGTGGAGCCGTGAACTGGATTCGTCTGAAGGAGTGAAGCCATGAATGTGCCTTTCCGTTTTTACGCTTTGCCGCTTGTCGTGCTGGCCTTGGCCGGCTGCGCCACGCAGGGCAAACCCCCGCCAGTGATTTCCTTGGATGAGCCGGTACAGGCGGAGCCTTTGCCGGAAATGCCTGTGCCGATCGAGGTGGTCACTATTGCAGAGCCACTGCCATTGCCTGAGCAGTTGAAGCCAGTGCCGGAGGAAAAGGATGCGAAGCCTGCGCCTGAACCGGCTGATGAGACGGTACGTGTCTCGAAAGCCAATGCCGAGGCACGGGTGGCTCCGACGCGCGAAGGCTATGTCAATGCGATCCAGGTCTGGCCGTATAGCGATGGCGCGCTGTACCAGGTCTATGCGTCAGTAGGTCGCGTGACGGTGATCGCGCTCCAGCCTGGCGAGGAACTGGTGACGGTCGCTGCGGGCGATACCGTGCGCTGGATCGTCGGTGACACCTCCAGCGGCAGCGGGGCCGATCTGCGCGTCAATGTGCTGGTCAAGCCTATCCGTTCCAGCTTGAAGACCAATCTGGTCATTACCACCAGCCGCAGGACGTACCTGCTGGAACTGACTTCGACCGACAAGGCATGGATGGCGTCGGTGTCCTGGGACTACCCGAAAGACCGAATGCTGGCCTTGCGGCGCCAAGCCCAAGCCGCCAACGCTGCCGCGCCGGTCGATGCAGGCTTGTCGCTGGATAACATCCGCTTTCGCTATGCAATCAGCGGCAGCAATCCATCGTGGAAACCGCTGCGCGCTTTTGATGATGGCGAGAAGGTCTATATCCAGTTCCCGGCAGGCATCGCCCAGGGCGAGCTGCCGCCGCTGTTCGTCATCGGCGCACAGGGCGACGGGCAACTGGTGAACTATCGCTTCCGCTCGCCGTACTACATCGTGGATCGCCTGTTCGGTGCAGCAGAACTGCGCCTGGGGGCCGACAAGGGCGATATGGTGCGCATCGAGCGCGCGGATGGCATCGTCGGGAGGAACTGAGCATGAGCCAGGACGACACTCCCGACCTTGCCACGCCGCAGGCGGACAAGATGGCACCCGAGGCGGTGGCGCTGCGCGCCCAACCGCGCCCGGTCACGCGTCTGAACCGACGCACGCTGGCCATCCTCGCTGGCGGCCTGTCGGTTGGCGTGATGGGCGCGCTGATCTGGTCACTGCAACCGCAGCAACGCGGCGCGGGCGAATCCACCGAACTGTACAACGTGGATCGTGTATCGCGCTCGGAAGGCCTCGACCAACTTCCTGCCGACTATTCCAAGTTGCCAGCGCTGCCGCCCGACGTGCCGGAGCTGGGGCCACCGCTACCGGGTGATCTGGGGCCGGCCATCGTCAATTCGCAGCAGCCGGTCGCCGCCACCTATGCCGCGCCCGGCTACGACCCCAACGATGCGCTGCACAAGGAAGCAGAAGCGGCGGCAGCTTCAACGGTGTTCTTCCGCACCGGCTCCCCGCAGGCCGCGCCCGTGGCGCAGTCGCAAGTCGCTGCCGCGCCGGGCTTCGCCGCCAATGCCGCTTTCGATCCACTGGCCGCTGGCCCGGCCTCGACGGCGGCCCAGCCTGCTGATCCGACTGCCGTGCAGAACCGGCAAGACCAGAAAGAGGCGTTCCTGACAGGCGGTTCTACGGAAACCCGTAACTCCGGCAACCTGCAAATGCCCACCTCGCCGTATCAGGTGATGGCCGGAACGGTCATTGCCGGGGCACTGGTCACGGGCATCAAGTCCGACTTGCCGGGCGACGTGATCGCCACGGTGACGGAACCGATCTACGACACGGCCACTGGCAAGTTCCTGCTGATCCCGCAGGGATCTCGCATACTGGGCAAGTACAACAGCCAGGTCAGCTACGGCCAGAGCCGCGTGCAGGTGGTGTGGAATCGCATCATCCTGCCCGACACGTCATCACTCACGCTCGACAACCTGATCGGCACCGACCCGGCAGGCTATGCCGGTCTGGAGGACAACGTGGACTGGCATTGGGATCGGATCTTTGCAGGTGCCGTGCTGACCACGCTGCTGGGTGTCGGTGCCGAACTGGCTGCACCTGAGAACCGCCAGGACGGCGATCGCGTCATCATCGCCGGGCGCGACAGCCTGCAGGACACCGTGAACCAGGTCGGCCAGGAAGTGACCCGGCGCAATCTCAACATCCAACCCACGCTGACCAGCCGCCCCGGCTTGCCGGTGCGCATCATCGTCAACCGCGATCTGGTGCTACGGCCTTATCAGCCGCTGTTCTTCAACAAGGGGACTTCTCGATGAGCACGACCAAGAAACTGCGGCTGGGGCCGCTACCCAAGACCGAAAGCGTCAAGCTGACCTTCGCTTGCCCGGCCAGCTTGAAAGCCGATCTCGACCGCTACGCCGCGCTGCATGCGCAGGCGTATGGCGAGGCGGTCGATGCCTCGACGCTGATCCCGCACATGCTGGAGGCGTTCATGGCGGGGGATCGGGGATTCAGGAAAGGAAACGGCAGCAAGGCCGTGCCACCGAAGCCAAGCTGAAGATGCACTGGAACCAGACTGACCATCCCTCGAACGCGCAGCCCAACGCTGCGCGTTCTTCGTTCTGGATAGGCTGCGAGGGAATCGGCTAAGATGACTGAACAAGCCTGCCAGCCATTGGCAATCTCCATCGCTGCAACGCGACTCGACTCTCTTTCTCCAGGCTCTTATGTGGCTCCCAGCCCACAATGCCGCATCCTCTGCGAACGGCATGAAACAGAGCTAACCTATTGCCCCGTATATGGTTTCAAGCTTCGCGTGATTTCAACAAAATGCTTGACGCCAGCAATTTTTTAAGATGTCTCGCTCCTCGGTCACCCGAGCCAACTCGCGCTTCAACTGGCGAATCTCGGCGTCCTTATTGGCATCGCCCGACGCCACCTTCGCAAACTGCTTCTTCCACGCATACAGCGAGTGCGGGCTGACGCCGAGGCGCTGCGAAACCTCCGCTACCGGGTAACCCCGCTCCATGATCTGCACCACCGCGTCACGCTTGAACTCATCGCTGAAATTGGGCTTCCCCATCGTCGCCTCCTATCCTCAAAATTAGGATTGAAGCGTCCAGAAATCTAGGGGCTATTCATGGAAGCGGTTGGTCTAACGCTTAGGGTCAGGACTCGTTGATCATAGCCAGAAGATGACGGTGGCGGCGAGGGCCACAGCGGAGAAGAAGACGGTCGGGCATCGATCGTAGCGGGTGGCAACGCGGCGCCAGTCCTTCAGGCGACCGAACATAATCTCGATACGGCTCCGGCTTCGGTAGCGGCGCTTGTCGTATTTGACGGGCATGATCCGGGATTTTCGGCCGGGAATGCAGGGCGTTATGCCCTTTGCCTGAAGGGCGTCCCTGTACCAGTCTGCGTCGTAGCCGCGGTCGCCCAGCATCCACTGCGCCGGGGGTAGATCGTCGAGTAGCGCGGCAGCGCCGGTGTAGTCGCTGACCTGACCAGCCGTCATGAAGAAGCTGAGCGGTCTACCTTCTGCATCGGTGACGGCGTGCAGCTTGGTGTTCATGCCCCCTTTGGTGCGTCCGATCAGGCGCCCAAGGCCCCCTTTTTAACCCGCAGGCTCGATGCCGTGCGGTGTGCTTTTAGGTAAGTCGCGTCATCATGATCGTCTTAGGCGTGGCGCTCGCGGCAGCCAGCCCCTCCATTATGCGGACGAAGACACCCCCTTTTCGCCCCCACCGCTTCCACCGGTTGTAGAGCGTCTTGTGGGGGGCCATACTCCTTGGGTGCATCGCACCAGCGCAGTCCGTTGCGGTTGACGAAAAACGATGCCGCTCAACACCCGCCGATCATCAACTCGGGGCTTGCCGTGGCTCTTTGGGAAATATGGCTCGAGCCGCGCCATCTGCTCGTTGGTCAGCCAGTACAGGTCGCTCATGCGCGGTCTCCTCACGGAGCCTGAATCAGATCGTGCCTCTCAGATCAATGGGTCCTGACCCTAGCTGTTTAGTCCCGGCATCTGGTGGATCGGATCGACGATGAACCTGTCAGGCTCTGACGTCCAGAATTTGGCGATGTATTCGTAAGGCGTGAGGCCACTGAGCGTCTTGAGCGACGGGCGAAATTATAGGCTGCCATGAAGTCTGCGAGGTGCACCCGCAACTGCTCGTGGCTCTCGTAATGGAAGCGTTTGACCGTCGCCTCCTTGATGGTGCGGTTCATCCGCTCGACCTGACCGTTCGTCCACGGGTGGTTCGGCTTGGTCAACCGGTGCTCGATGTCGTTTGCTTCGCAGATCATGTCGAAGCGCATCTGACGCGACCAGGCGGTGTTACGGTTGCGCGGCTGCTCGGCAAACTGGATGCCGTTGTCTGTCAGGATCGTATGGATCCGGTACGGCACCGCTTTCAGCAGGTGTTCAAGGAACTCCCACGCCGTTCGCCTGTCCGCCTTGTCGACGAGCTGGGTGACCGCGAACTTACTCGTGCGGTCGATGCCGACGAACAGGTAAAGTTTGCCTTCGGCAGTCTGAACCTCGGCGATATCCATGTGAAAGAAGCGATCGGGTAGCGCTTGAAGCGCTGTCGCTTCGGCTTGTCCCCCTCAATGTCCGGTAGAGGGATATGCCGTGCCGTTGCAGGCAGCGGTGCAGCGCTGACCGTGTCAGATGCGGGATCGACGGCTGCAACGCGTATAGGCAATCGTCGAGAGGCAGTAATGTGTGACGCCGGAATGCAACGACCGCTGCCTCCTCGGCTTGGGTCAAGGTCGTGGAGTGAGGGGCCTTCGGCCCGGTCTTCAGATCCTCAACCGTTGCCCGCTTGCGCCATTTTGCGACCGTCTTCGGGTTGATCCCCAGCTCTCGGCTCAGCGTCGAGAGCGAAGCTTGCGATCGCTGTATTGCTGCTCTGACGGCGTGCGTGGTCGTGGCGCTCCCGTGACGTACTTGTCCCATACGGCTTCCTTCCATTCCAACGAAAGGATCGCACCATCAAACCGTGGGATCAAACACCTAGCTGCTTTGGAACAGCGAATTAGGTATCCGGACACCAACCCGATCGGCGATCGCTATGGCACGCAAGCGCCGCTCCGATTCGGCGACTATATCGCCAAGTCCGACATCGTGCCGCAATCGCCCAATTCCCGCGCGCTGACCGACCAGAAGCTCGACGAGAGCAAGAGCCCCGACTCGATCCGCGAAGAATTGATGGCGATCTTCGCGAACGAGGGTGGTGCCTGGACGCTGCGCGCGCAACTCTGCCGTGACCTCGAGGAGAACCCGATTGAGGACGCCGCGACGCCGTGGCCCGAGCAGGGCAATCCCTACATCCCGCTCGCGACCATCACGGTGAAGCCGCAGAAGAGCTGGTCCGAGGAGCGCGTCACCGTACTCAACGAACAGACCGCATTCCGCCCGTGGCATGGTGTCGAGGCGCATCGCCCGCTCGGGTCGGTCATGCGCGCGCGCCGTGCGGTGTATCCGGTGATCCAGGATCTGCGCAGCCAGCTGAACGGCTGCCCGATGCACGAGCCGCGGACACTTCCCCCCGCTCGACTGACCGGGTCTGCACGGAACCGTACTGAAACGTCGCCGGGCATTCGGCTGTTAAGATCCTGATCCAACAGGAGCTTCCCATGCCCTATCTACCCTATCGCGACGACATCGAGACGCCCGAAGCCGGCGAGCAGGAGAGTATCGACGGCATCATCAAGGGGATGACGCAGGAGAGCGAGACGGTCGAGAAGCGCGACGGCCATGCGGTGCGCGCCAGCCACGCCAAGAGCACGGCCTGCGTCATCGGCAAGTTGGTCGTCGCCGCGGATTTGCCGCCCGAACTGGCGCAAGGGCTGTTCGCGAACCCGGGGACGTTCGACGTCGCGGTCCGCTTCGCGCAAGGGCCGGGCGAGAAGCTCGGGGATAGGGTCTCGACGCACCGTGGCATGGCGATCAAGGTCTTCGGTGTCGAAGGCGCTAAGCTGGCCGGTCACGACGCGCCAACGCAGGATTTCGTCCTGGCGAGCGGTACGACGTTCCCGGCCGGCACCGCCGCCGGATTCCTAGCGCAGGCGAAGAAGATCGGCATGACCGTGCCGATGCCCGAAGGTGTCAAAAGCGCGGCCGCATCGATCGCGCGCAACATCAACAAGGTCCTGAACGCGGTCGGTGCCGAACCGAGCCCAACGCTGGACTTTTACGGCCATCCGTTCAGCCACCCGCTCGTCGAGACCTATTTTAGCCAGTGCCCCATCCGCTACGGCGGTCATGTCGCGAAACTCGGCGTATTTCCGGTCGCGCCTGAGCAGCGTGCGCTTGATGATTGGCGGCTCGATCCGCATCAGGATGAGGATGGCTTCCGTCACGCCGATGCTGAGATGCAGCCGATCGAAAATACGTCGGTCGACTGGCCGACGCGGGTCAGCGAATACCGCACGATCGCGACGATCCGTCTGCCGCGACAGGCCGCCTATGGCCGGGATCGCGTCCGCTATTTCGACGAGGTGATGACGTTCCGGCCGGCTCACGCCCTGGAGGCGCATCGTCCGCTCGGCGGCGTGATGCGCGCGCGCATGCAGGTGTATCGCGCGCTCAGCGATTTCCGCCACCGCGAGACCGGCATTGCCGCCGCCAACACAGCGACCATCACCGATATCCCGGCCTGACGCCGCTCACGCTTATTCAGATTTCGAAAGGACGAACATGAAGCTCCAAGGCAAGACAATCGCAATTCTGATTTCACCGCGCGGCACGGAGGAGCCCGAGTTCGCACAGCCAAAGGCAGCCGTCGAGCAGGCAGGCGGTGCAGTAACCGTCATCAGCCTCAAAACCGGCGACGCAGAGACGGTCAACAACGATCTCGATCCTGGCAAGACGTTCGCCGTCGAAAAGGCGATCGACAACGTGTCGGCATCCGACTTCGATGGCCTGGTGATCCCGGGCGGGTGCGTCGGCGCGGACACGCTGCGCTCGTCGGACAAGGTCGTGGCGTTCGTGCGCGATTTCTTCGCCGCCGGGAAGCCGGTCGCCGCGATCTGCCACGCGCCGTGGACGTTGATCGAGGCCGATCAGGTGCGCGGCCGCACGCTCACCTCGTTCCCGACGCTCGCCACCGACATCCGCAACGCGGGCGGTACGTGGGTCGATCAGGAGGTCGTCGTCGACCAGGGCCTCGTCACCAGCCGCACCCCGGATGACTTGCCTGCGTTCTGTGCAAAGCTCGTCGAGGAGTTCTGCGAGGGCAGGCACGAGGCGCAGGCGGAGAACGCATGATGGCGCGCTTTGCCGACAAGGTGGTCGTGATTACCGGTGCCGCCTCGGGCATTGGTGAGGGTGCTGCTCGCCGTTTCGCCGAGGAAGGCGCGACGCTGGTGCTGGGCGACATCGACAAGGGCGCGCTCGACCGGTTGGCGGGCGAACTGGGCGGCACCGTCGAAACGCGGGAAACCGACGTCACCGACCGCGCCGCGTGCGAGGCGCTGGTCGATGCGGCGATCGACCGCTTCGGTCGGATCGACGTACTCGTCAACGACGCCGGCGTCGACCATCTGGGCAAACTGGACGAGGGCGACTTTTCGGAATTCACCAAGGTGATCGAGACGGACTTGTACGGCGTCGTCCATATGAGCCGCGCGGCGATCGCACATCTGCGTGCGTCGAAGGGCTGCATCATCAACGTGTCGTCGGTGTCGGGGCTCGGCGGCGACTGGAACCACAGCTTCTATTGCGCGGCCAAGGGTGCGGTCAGCAACTTCACGCGCGCGCTGGCGATGGACGAGGCCAGGAACGGCGTACGCGTCAACGCGGTCAACCCGTCGCTGACCTATACCGGGCTGACTGCGGGAATGAAGGAACAGCCCGACCTGATCGCCAAGTTCGAGGAGCGAATTCCTCTCGGACGCGGCGCCGAACCCGCCGATATCACGGGTGCGATCGCGTTCCTGGCGAGCGACGACGCGCGCTTCGTGACGGGCGTCAACCTGGCGGTCGACGGCGGACTGACCGCGTCCAACGGTCAACCTCCGCTGTCCTGATATAACGAGGGCGCACCAATGCGCTCTCGTTCTCTTCTGGAGTCCATTCGGCAATGACGAACCCCATTACTTTCCATGCACATTTGGGCGCCGTCGATGTCTGACGCGCCCAAGGTCGCTATCATCACCGGTGCCTCGCAAGGCTTGGGTGAGGGGATTGCAGGTGCGTATCGCGCGCGCGGCTGGCGCGTCGTCGGCGTGTCGCGATCGATCGCAGCGTCGCAATCGGACGACTGGATTACCGTTGCGGGCGACGTCGCCGATCCTGAAACCGCGAGGCGCGCCGTGATGGCCGCGCGCGACCGGTTCGGGCGTGTCGACACGCTCGTCAACACGCCGGCGTGTTCATCGGTGAGCGTTTCACCGACTATACGGCGGAGCAGTATCGCCAGATCACGCAGACCAATCTCGCTGGCTTCTTCCACATGACGCAGGCGGCGCTGCCGCTGATGGTCGAGCAGGGCAGTGGCCATATCTTGCAGATTGTCACGACGTTGGCGGAGCACGCCAATGTCGAATTCCCCTCGGTGCTGGCGTCGCTGACCAAGGGCGGTCTTGCCGCGGCGACGCGCAGCCTGGCGATCGAATATGCCGCCCGCGGCGTACGCGCCAACGCGGTGTCGCCCGGCATCACCGAAACGCCGATGCATCCTCCCGAGACGCGCGCCGGGCTCGGAGCGTTTCACCCGCTCGGTCGGATGGGCACGGTCGCGGACGTAGTCAGCGCGGTGCTGTACCTCGAGAATGCCACGTTCGTGACGGGCGAAATACTCCACGTCGACGGCGGACAAGTCGCCGGTCACTGACGCGGAAGACAGGCACGCGTCGTTATATCTCTGAGTGGATCGGCGGGCGCCAAGCTCCCTGACCCCCTTGGCGCTACTGCAAGACGTGTTCGGCGCATCGGCGGGCGCTTGCCCTGTTCCTGCGAATAGCCAGTTTCTTCCTTGGCAAGCTTGGCGCGTTTCACAGCCCAGGCGACCTCGTCGGGCTTTTTTTGGCACCGCATCATTAGCCTGGAGCAGCACCATGTTCAGATGGAGTCCGGCGATCACTTCGGGATGCGCGTGCGCCATCCAGCCACCGATCGCGGAACCCCAGTCCCCGCCCTGCACGAGATAGCGTCGCGTGCCGAACAGCTCGACCATCAGACCGTGCATGAGTTCTGCGGTCTGCTTCGGTCCGATCGGAGACACGGGGCGGCCCGAAAACACGTGGCCGGGCAAGGACGGAACGACGACGTCGTGACCATCGGCGACGAGCGGCGCGATCAGCGCCTCGAATTCGAAGAACGACCCCGGCCAGCCGTGCAGCAGAAGCAGCGGGGGACGTGAGCCATCGCCGCGCGCACGAACGAAGTGGAGGCGCTGCCCCTGCACGTCGGCCGTAACCTGCGGCAGCATATTGAGGCGACGCTCCTGCGCGCGCCAGTCGTAGTCCGCCAGCCAATAGTCGACGAGCCGCTTGAGATCGGCGGGGCCGACGCCTGATTGCCAGGTTCCCGCGTCCGGCATAAGGTTTCAGTTGAACGCCTCGACCTTTGCGCGGATGGCGGCAAGGCGGTCGTCGAGTACCGCTATGACGAAGGGTTCTGCCATGTGTCGGTCCTGCCGATGGGGGTAAACCTTACTTCCCCGATTGAAAGCCTAACGTCGAACGCGCGAAGGTCGCCGAAAGGCGCTTCAAGGCGAGATGAACGAGCGGCTGCTTTTGGGAAGCGGGCACGGCGGTTTAGACGTCTGGTATTGGGTCCGCCCAGTCATCGTATAAGTCTTTTCCATCCCAGCCAGATGCCGCTTATCGGCGTCACCACACCGGCGATGGAGAACAGCCAGATCAGACCATCTTAGGCCGGGCGATGCAGCGTCAGTGTGTTCAGATCCCATTTATGGAGGAGATCGAATACCCAGCGGTACGTCCGCTGCCGCTCATCGACGGTTCGGAGAACCTCTCCGGTAACGGGATCGATATAGAGCCAAGTCTGTGCCGGATCGGCGAACCGCAGCTGCAAAACCGGCAGATGCGGGCGCGTTCCGACCGCATACCAGTATGCATCGGGCGCCGTCAGGCGATCGACCGAGAGTAGCGGCGCAGCACTCTCCAGTTGGCGTGCGGCCCTTACGGTTGTCACCTCTGTAGCTTGGGATGGCGCGAGTGTGACCGCATTCAACACTACTCGCCGCCCGTCGTGATAGGACAGCAGGACGAGGGGGGGTTCCCGCATAGTCAGTCAACTGCGCTATCACCGCACTCTCGCCTGCTATGCGGAGCCGGTCGAGTGCTAGGTCCGGCATCGGATCAGAGGACTGATAGATCCGCATAGCCGCCTCGTCTGGCTTCGTCCCGCGAAACAGATGGCCGGGATCGACCGACAGCCATCCGCTGAAGATCCAGGCGATCAAGAATAGACCACCCACCAGTCCCGCGACATGATGCCAGAGCATCCAGCCGTTGTAGGGCGTCATTCGCCCACCTTTGAAGCGACGTGCGCCGATGCGGGTCCGCAGTATGCCAATCCACATCCCCGCGACCGCCGCGGCGATGCAGGGACCAGACACCCACAGCACGACCTGACGCCAGGCCGTTTGATCCTGTCGTAGAACCGTCGGATAGAGCCAATGCGGCACCGAGCCGAGCCAGTTCCAGAACCGCTCGCGACGGGTGGTCACTTGAACGACGGAGCCAGTATTCGAAGACACATAGGCCTCCGTGCCGGAGGCGTCGGCCAGCGCAACCTTCCAAAGGGGACGGTGCCGATCGAAGCCGCCAGCAACCGTCCACTGATCCCGGGTCAGCCGTTCTACGTGCTTCGTCGGTGCGTTGCCAAAGCGGCCAGCGACCCGACAGGCATAAAGAGCATCGACTGGTCGCAAGACGGTACCGCGACTGGCGGCGAAAGTGGTGTGCGTTCCATCCCACCCGGTCACGCGCCAAACAGGCGTGCCGTCGCGCATCTCGAGCAACAGATCCTTCGGTAGCCGTCCCCCGTCCAGCGGGGGCGGCACGTCCACCGCTGCCCAGTGGATCACATCGCTTCCAGCCAGCTTCTGCGCTGGCGAGAGGGAGGGATAGGGCACGTAGAGCATCACCAGCCCGGACAGAAACCACATGGCGAAGAACAGGCAACTGGCGATGCCGATCCAGCGATGTACGAGGTACAGCCAGCGCCGGGGACTCTTGCCAAGCCCCGGCCACCTGAGGGAGTTAAAAGCTGGCACGAAGCGAAACGTCGACTGACCGGGCACGGCCAAGGACCCACTGCTGGTTATTGTACGTGCTGATCGCATAGTTGCGGTCGAACAGGTTGTAGGCGTGGATGTCGACCGCGAACTGCGGCGTCATTGCATAGGAGAGCGTTGCATCGACCATGGTGTAGCTGGGGACGCGGAAGCTGTTCGCATTGTCCGAATAGCGTCGTCCAACGTAGCGCAGCCCGGCGCGTGCCTGGAGCGCGTGCGTCGCGTTCCAGCGCAGCGAGAGATTGGCGGGCGTCTCGGGCACGTCCGGCGGGGTATTGCCATCGAAGCGCGTGCCGCCGGAGACGAAGTCGTCGAACGTCGCGTCGAGTATGCTGCCGTTCGCATCGATCCCGACACCATAAGGCAGATCGAGCGATACCGCGGCCTCGATACCCTTGGCCGATCGCTGGCCTACCTGCTCGACCGGGCTCGTCGGGGTCAGCTGTGCCAGCAGGCGCTTCTTGACGATGCGGTAGGCGGCGAGGGTGGCGGTGCCGCGACCGTCGAGGAACACCGCCTTGGCGCCGACCTCGACCTGGTCGCCGACCGCGTTGCTGAACTGCACCTGCCCGGTCGAATAGGTCGTCAGCGTCCCCAGCGGGTCCACGCCGGTGGCATATTGCGCATAGAGCGACACCGTCGGGATCGGCTGATAAACGCTCCCGATCCGCCAGGTCACATTGTGCAGCCGCTTGTCGAGTACGAACGTCTCGGTGCCGGTGCCGCCCGGATAGTCGATCGACCAGCGGCGGATCGTGTCGCGTTCGTAGCGGACGCCGCCGACGATCGAGATGTGCGTGCCGAGCTTAAGCCGGTCCTCGGCAAAGACCGCATATTCGGTCGTGCGTGTGCGATAGCGCGGTGCGATGCCTTGCGTGTCGATGATCAGACCGGGATCGAACGCGAAGGGATCGACCTCCGAAACCTGCGGGTCAGACCCGAAATTGTGCGAATAGGTCAGTTTGATGAGGTTGACGTCGAAGCCCATTACCAAGCGTTGCCGACGCCATCGGCGATGCCCGTCCTGAACGTCACGCTGCCCTGGTCGCCCCATTGCGTCTGGTCGTGGACGATGCCGGTCATGTCGGTGCGCAGGACGCCTCCGGGTGTGCCGGTGTTGCCGCTGCCGTTGGCGCAGACCCCGTCCGCGGCGATCCAGCAATAGCTTTCGAGATTGAGCCAGGAGCGTTTCGAGATGAGGCGATAGGCCTGGTTGCTGACGGTGACCGCATCGCTCGGCGTCCAGTCGACCTGCAGGCTGGTACGGTTGTCGCGGTACCGGATAAAGCCGTCACGTGTGTTGTAGTTGCGCTCCCGGATGCGGTCGTCGAGCCGACCGTCGATCAGCGGTGTGCCGAAATAGCGCATCGGCTTCTGGTTGCCATAATCGTCCCGCGCAGTGACGACGAGCGTGTCGGTCGGTGCCCAGCGCAGCGTGCCCGATACGGCATGGCTGCGCGACTGGCCGCGATCGACAAAGCCGTCGGACCGGCGATAGCTGCCGTCGATGCGGTAGGAGAGGCGCTCGGTGATCGGCCCCCCTGCGCCCGCCGCGAGATGGAAGCTGTCCTGCGACCCATAGCCGATCTCGCCCTCCACGTGCGTCCGCTGCGTATCGGGTTTGCGCATCAGGACATTCACCGCGCCGCCCAGCGCGCCCTGGCCGTAGAGCACGGAGGCCGGACCACTCAGGACGTCGATCCGCTCGACCATCCACGGATCGGTCGGGAAGGTGATCGTGCCGGCCGCCGGGAACAGCCTGATGCCGTCGATGAGCTGGAGCACGGATCCCTGACCGCTGAACCCCCGCGCGGCGAGTGCGGTGCCGCCATTGCCGGGATTGCCCGCGTTGCTGATGCCCGGTGCGCGGCTCGTCGCGTCGATCACCGACATATCGCCGCGCGCGCGGATCGTGGCGCCGTCGATGACCGACAGCGTAGCGGGAGTCTCGAGCGGCGTAAGGCCCAGGCGGCTGCCGGTCCCATTCGGCGTGGTGAGCGTGTCCTGGGCATACTGTCCGACGATCAGGATGTCCTTGGTATCGGGATCCGGCGCGGACTGCGCGTCGAGCGGTGCTGCGAAGACAGGCGACAGAATAGCGTCCGCGAGCGCGAGGCGAGACAATAGGAACGGCATTACGGTAATCCCCCGGGCGTCTAGCGAACCCGGCAGGGACCTCCCGCGAACGGCCGACATCCGCGCCAGCCGGACGCGATTGCGACCGGCACGCATGCCCGTGCGGTCCCCACCGCACACGTCGTCGCTCGACGGAGTACCGTGCCGCGGCCACCCCCTGGGCCAGGCAAGAGCGACCAGACGCCGGCAGGTCTCCTGGCTCACGGGTCCTCGCACGATGCACGGCCTTCCCAGGCCCTAATGACGTAACGTCTGGCCCAGTGGCTGCCCCTTCCTTTGCAGGAAGAAGCGAAATGCATCGCGCTCGCCGCTTACAGTTGCAGGGACAGCCTCGGCTTCAGGTGGCGAACCACCCTCACCGCGTTCCCTATTAAGCCCCTTCCGGGGCACCGACGCGATCATGCCGACCGTCTCCAGCGGAGCAGGTCAGCGGGGATGATGTATCCTGACGAAGACGATCCGGCAATTGGTCGACGCGACGATTGCAAAGGTCCAAAAAGAGTGCCGGTGCCCATTAACGAATGTCGGAAGTTGGGAAGCGGCAGATGCGTCTAGAACGACCGGAATTGGGTCAGAATTGCTATCCATCGCGCGCTGAAATCAACAGGCGCGGCCGGCGATCTATAAGCCTCGTGAGACATAATATTTTTGCGAATCTCAATAGGTTAAACTTGCGCCTGCTCGCGCTCGCCTCAACGATCATGACAAAACCGTTATATTGCTAGTGACTCGCAACAGCATATGACATAGAGGCCTCCCGATAACGGGGGGTTCAGTATGAGTTTTTCGAGTATATTGCTGGCGAGTGCAGCGTTTGTCGGAGCACCTTTGCCAGCTCCGGCTGAGGAGCCAAGGACCGTGGAAACGGCCTCCGGATCGGACGATGCGCAGAAGTCCGACGAAATCATGGTGATCGGCAAAAGCTATGGTCGTGCGGTCGGCAAGACTGTGACGCCGCTCAAGGACACGCCGAACACCATTACCGTGATCGATCGCGATCAGATCGAGGGTCAGAACTTGTTTACGCTGGAAGACGCGCTGACCGCGACCAATGGCATCACAGTCAATGGCGTCGGCAGCGAGGATCCGTCGTTCTTCTCGCGCGGGTTCGCGATCACCAATTACCTGATCGACGGCGTCCCGAGTTTTGCGTTCAACTTCCCATCCGCCGTGCCGGACCTGTTCTTCTACGACCGGTTGGAAGTGCTGCGCGGCCCGGCAGGTCTGTTTAGCGGATCGGGCAATCCGGCGGGCAGCATCAACATGGTGCGTAAGCGACCGCTCGACGCGTTCAAGATGCAGGCTAGCGCCGGTGCCGGCAGCTACGACAATCTACGCTTCGAGCTCGACGTCTCGACGCCAATCAGCACCAAGGCAGGCTTACGGTTCGGTGCAATGGCACAGGACCAGGATCAGTTCTTCGCAAACGCGCACCGCAACCGCATTGGCGGGTTCGCAGTCGGTTCGCTTGAGATCGGCGAGCGCACAACGCTGACGGTCGGCGGCTATTACGACCGTTTCCGTCCAGCGGTGCAGTCGGGCCTGGCCGGCATCATCGGTGGCGCGGACGGCAGCGACGGCAAGTTGCTCGACGTGAAGCGATCGACCTATCTCGGCGCCGACTGGAACCGGTTCAACGCCGAGACCTGGACCGGGTTCGCCGAACTCGCGCACAAGATCAGCGATCGCTGGACGTTGCGCGCGACCGGCCTGTTCACCGACGTCGATCGCGTCGACATCTACAGCTATATCGGCAACCAGCCGGTCACCGCGACCAACGGCTCGACCAGCCACATCGCCTATCGCGGCGACAGTAAGCAGCAGACGCGATCGTTCGACTTCAACGGCATAGGCACTTTCCCACTGTTCGGGCGCGACCAGACGCTGATCCTCGGCACAGATTATCAGGCGAGTTCGGGCACGTCCTATTTCACCCGGCTGTCCAATTATGCGCGGATCGACGTGTACAACCCTGTATCGCCGTTCGAGCCGCCGCTGAACCCGTATGGCGCGTCGCCGTATTATCCGGTGCAGGGGACGGGGGCGACCTGTCCCAATTCCAGCACCACGATCACGCCTGCCAATTGCGCGCTGCAGGTCTATGGCGGTTCCTCGACCGACGTCGAGCAGTACGGCATCTATGGGCAGATGCGAATGAGCCCGCTCGCCGGCCTGACGCTCATCAGTGGCGGCCGCGTGACATGGTGGGATACCACGACGACCACGTTGCTGACACCAAGCGGTGTCTTGCCACCGTCGACCCGCTACGGGATCGACAACCGCTTCACGCCCTATGCCGGAATCGTCTGGGACTTGACGTCGCAGCTCAACCTCTATGCGAGCTATGCCGACAGCTTCACACCGCAGGCGGCACCGGTCGGCCGGGCACGTCCCGACGGGCAGCAGATCGAGCCGCTGGTCGGTGCGCAATATGAGGCGGGCACCAAGCTTTCGCTGATGAACGATCGCCTGTTGCTGTCTGCGGCAGCGTATCAGATCACACAGACCAACAGGTTGTTCAACGATCCCGACATTCAGACCGTCGTGCTTCAGACCGGCAAGGTCCGCTCGCGCGGTATCGAGGCCGAGGCGACCGGCGAGATCCTACCCGGCTGGCGGATCAATGGCGGCTATACCTACACCAAGACTAAGTATCTGGAGGACCAGACCACTGCGTTCGAGGGGCTGCCACTGGTGCCGATCGTGCCGAAGCACATGGTTAAGGCGTTCACCAACTACGCCCCGGTCGATGGGTCACTGGCAGGCGCGAGCCTTGGCGGCAGCGTGACATGGTTCAGTTCGACCTATGGCGGCAATGCGGCGGTGTTCAACGCCGACGGTACGCTGCGCACCCGGTCCACCATCGTCCGCCAGCCAAGCTATGCGGTGCTCGACCTGCGCGCAGGCTATAAGTTCAACGAGAGGGTGGGTGTCTCGGTCAACGTCGCGAACGTACTCGACAAGACCTATTACGCGCGCATCGCCGCCACCGGCCGCGGCAACTACTACGGCAGCCCGCGCACCGCGTTCGCGACGCTTCGGTACAGCTTCGAATGACGGCGGGCGATGCGCATGCCCGTGCGCGATGGGCGCGGCGCGGCGACATCGCGCTGCGCGTCGTTGCCTCCGTGCCGCTCGCTTATGCAACTGCGAGCCTGTGGGCGATGGCGCTTGCGCGGCTGCTGCCGGGGGATCGTGCCGAGGCGACCGTCACCGCCGCGCTGATCGCGCTCGCCTTGTGCTCGCTTGCGGCGATGTGGGCGTTCGCGGCCCGTAGCGGTTGGCGCGCGATCTGGACACTCGGCCTCGCAGCGGCGGTTGCGGCCGCAATCACGTGGATATCGATCGGCGCGACGGGGCGGGTATGAGCAAGGGCTTCCGTCAGTCGCAGGCGTTCCTGCACACCTGGTCCGGATTGCTGCTTGGCTGGATCCTGTTCCTCGTCTTTGTCGCCGGCACGATCGCGTTCTGGCGCGAGGGGCTTAACCGCTGGATGCGACCCGAGATCGCGCGCGTCGAACAGCCGATGCGCGTGCTGGCAGGGTCGCAAGCGTTCCTTGCTCGCAAAGCGCCCGATGCGAAGAGCTGGATTATCCCGGTAGCGACGGAACGATCGCCCGGTGCGCAAGTCTTCTGGGTGCCGCAACCCAAGCCCGGCGAAGAACGTGGCAGGCGAGGCAGGCGAGGGCGCGGCGACACGCAGGCACTGATCGGTGCCGACGGACAGGTCGCGCAGGCGCGCGAGACGCGGGGCGGGGAGTTCTTCTACCGCTTCCACTTCGATCTCCACTACATGCCGGTGATCTGGGCGCGGTGGCTGGTCGGGTTCGCGACCATGATGATGCTGGTGGCGATCGTCAGCGGGATCGTCACGCACAAGAAGATCTTCAAGGACTTCTTCACGCTGCGACGTGCCAAGGGCCAGCGATCCTGGCTCGACGGTCACAATGCGACCGCGGTGCTGGCGCTGCCGTTCCACCTGATGATCACTTATACCGGGCTGGTCACGTTGATGACGCTTCTGATGCCGTGGGCGGTCGTCGCCAATTATAATGATCAGAATACCCTGTTCGCCGCGCTGTTCCCGGCCGCCAACGTGGTCGAGCGGACCGGCCGTCCCACGCCGTTGATCGATCTGCGACGGATCGCGACCGACGCCGAACGCCGACTCGGCGCGCCCGCCAGTTTCATCGAGGTCAGCGATCCCGGCGACGCCGCTGCACGGGTCACGATCAGCCAGAGCGCCAATTCGATGCTGTCCTCGCGGACGCCGCGACTGACCTATGACGGCGTGACCGGGCGCCTCGTCTGGCGTTCGCCGCCACCGGGCGCCGCTGCCGAGACCGCGGGCGCGATGATCGGGCTCCACGCCGGACGGTTTGCAGGCGACGGCGGCCGCTGGCTCTACTTCCTGTGCGGGATCGCGGGCACGCTGATGGTCGCGAGCGGTCTCGTGCTATGGACCGTCAAGCGTCGCGAGCGCCTGCTCGATCCGACCCGGCCGCATCTCGGGTTCCGCCTCGTCGAGCGGCTCAACGTCGCGGTGATCGGCGGTTTCCCGCTCGGGATCACGTGCTTTTTCTGGGCCAACCGCCTACTCCCGGTAGCACTTCGCGGACGCGCCGATTGGGAGATGCACATGCTGTTCATCGCTTGGGCTGCCGCGGCGCTGACGGCCTTCGTCGTCAGGCCGGCGCGCGTTTGGCCTTCGCTATTCGCGGTGACCGGGGTGCTGCTCGCTGTGTTGCCAATGTACGACGTCGTCGCGACCGATCGCGGGTTGTTCGCGTCGCTGGCGATAGGCGACCTGATGATCGCTGGCATCGATGCGGCGATCTCGGTCTTCGGAATAGGGTTTTTGCTGCTTGCCCGCCGCGTCGCGCACCATCGCCCCGCTGCAAAGCGCGTTCGCAGGGCTGAAGCCGCCACCGCCTCCACGGTTCCGGAGCCCGCCGAATGAGCATCCTGTCACTCCTGCTCGGCAGCGCCGCGTTCTTCCTGCTTGGCCTGGCGACCGAGGCGCATCATCGCCGTCGGTTCGGGGCATGTCCGCAGGCAGCGCGGTGTAAAATGTTGCGGACCGGCGGCTGGCTTTCGCTGGTCGTGAGCGTCGCGCCCGCCCTTCTTGCTCAAGGATGGATCTTTGGACCGATCCTTTGGGCAGGCGCAATCATGGCCGGCGCCGGGATCGCCTTCCTCGTGCTAAACTTCGTTCCCGCTCGCGCCAACGGGCGATCCTAAAAAACCGTAGCTCAGGGGTTTTCCCTTGCGCAGCAGTCATCCTCTACATCCCTGCAGTCGTACAGCCCCAGGTCGCGACCGCCAAGGAAAATGGCACGATTTCACTTCCGGACGGCGTTGCACAGACCATGCATCGCATCACGACGACCTCGTATGTCGCCCATTTAAGTGGTGACGCTGTTGCGCAACGAGCGGGCAGTGTTTTCCAGATCAAAACCTCTGACCAATTGCGGTCAGACCGCCAAACCAGGGATCTCATCAGTAAGCGCTTCCAACCGCCTGTGTAATGGATTGGCGTGCAGGTGCGGCGCATCGATCTGATGAATGAATGGCCGATATTGGGCAGCCGACAAGAGCCTACGAATGTCGGCTTGTGGGTCAACCGGCGGGCATACCAGCGTTGCGCATTTCGGCTTGGATATATGACTGATCCCAGGGGTTCATCCCGACGCAAAGCCGGGAGCTTCCATGAACAAGATCGTATTCACTCACGTCTGCCTCGCTACCACGCTGATCACTGGCCCCGTACAAGCCCAGCGTAATCCGCAAGTCGTTGGACTCCAACCGCAGGCAGAGCCATACGCTACCGAGTCTGTGGTCAACCATCCGCGCACGATCGGCTGGCCAGAAGGGCGCAAGCCCGTGGCGCCCCGCGGTTATGAGGTGGTGAAGTTCGCCGGCGGCCTTGAGTATCCACGCCAGGCGTTGCTGCTGCCAAATGGTGACGTGCTAGTTGCAGAGGCCCGGACCAAGCCGAAGCTCGACGCCGAGCCGGAGGTGCAGCGCGGACAGGCGCTTTCCAAGACGACCGGATTTAGCGCAAATCGCATCACGCTTCTCCGCGACGCGAACCGGGACGGCATCGCCGAACAGCGCTTCGTACTGCGTGAAGGGCTCAACCAGCCGTTCGGGATGCAATACGCCAGCGGACGACTCTATGTTGCGAATACCGACGGCGTGGTCAGCTTCCCCTATCAACCGGGTCAAACGCGGATTACCGCAGCGCCCGCTCCCCTGATCTCGCTACCTGCCGGGGGCTATAACAATCACTGGACGCGCAACCTGCTGCTCAGCCCCGACGCGCGCACCTTGTATGTGTCCGTGGGTTCCGCTTCCAACGTCGGCGAGCATGGAATGGACGAAGAAAAGCGCCGCGCCGCGATCCTCGCGGTGGATCTCGCAACCGGGCGTGAGCGACTATACGCTTCGGGTCTGCGCAACCCGGTCGGCATGGCTTGGGCACCTTCGAGCAACACCTTATGGACTGCGGTAAACGAACGGGATGAACTGGGCGACGATATTTCCCCCGACTATCTGGTCGGCGTTCGTGAAGGAGGCTTCTACGGCTGGCCGTACAGCTATTATGGCAAGCAGGATCCACGGCATCCCAACGAGAAACGCGATCTGCTCGCAACCACGCTGATGCCCGACGTCGCGGTCGGTCCGCATGCCGCAGCGCTGGGTCTTGCCTTCAACAAGGGAACGGATGCGGGCAAAACGGCCTTTGTTGCCCGACACGGTTCGTGGAACCGGTCGAGCTTCATCGGCTATGACGTGCTGGCGGTGCCGTTCGCGAATGGCCGGCCGACCGGTGCGCCGCAGCCATTTCTGACCGGGTTCGTCGCCGATGAGAAGAAGGGCGATGTCTATGGCCGCTCGGTCAGTGTCCAAGCCCGTGAGGACGGTGCGATCTTCGTCGTCGATGACGCTGGCGATACCGTATGGATGGTCCGCCGGACCTCGTGATGCGACCATCAAGGGCATTGCCGGCTGCCGTGGCACTCGTCGTCACGGCGCCGGCAGGTGCGCAGACCATCCCGTTCGCCGATACCGAAGATGCGACGTTGTCGGAAACCGATGTCGGGTCGGGAAACATTCATCCAGTTGTGTCGATCGACCTGCGTAACGGCGACTATGCGCGTGGCGCGTATGACGACGACAATGCGGATCTTGGCCGCGTCCCCTTTCATTTCTCGGTAGGCGGCGCGGTCGTGCTTCGCCGTCAGGAGGGCGGAGAAGGGGAGGGCGCGCTGTTCCTGATCGGGCAGAGCTCCAACGGCTTTCATGCGCCCCGCTCCGATGAGAGGGCGCGCCCGCGTAGCTGGTACGAGAGCAATAACCTGCTTGGCATCGCCTGGCGGCCTGTGAAAGGCGTCACCGCAGCAGCCACCTACACGATCAAGACCAGTCCCAACGCCATCGCTACGACGTCGCATGAAGCGAGCCTGACTTTTCTTTACTCTGCCGATGACCACCTTGGGCGGCTGAAGCCGCGACTGGCGGTAACGCGGCGAACGCGAGGTAATGGCGGTTTCTACACCATCGGGGGCATCGCACCGTCGTTCGAGCTTTCGAAGCGGGAAAATGGACCCACGCTGGGACTGCCGCTTACCGTGGGTATAGGATGGGACGGCTTCTACGCAGCAGACAGCGGCACCCGGGCTTATGGCAGCGGCGGGATATCCCTGTCGCAGCGGTCAGTCTTGGCGGCGCCAAGGCAACGCTGCAGGCCGAAGTGTTGGCACTGGTGCGAGACAATCAGCTGCGGCGGCTGGACGCGCCTTCCGGTACGACCGCAACGCTCGTTCCCTACGCTACGGTATCATTGGCTATCGCGTGGTGAGCGCCAATGATGAACGAACATAATGCCGCTCAATGCGACGGTTTTAACGCTCAACGGCCCAGTCCTACTGTGACATGTCATTCCGCAAATCACCTGAGTTCCATCGAAATCCACATGAACGGGCGGCTGCTTTTGAGAAGCGAGGAAGGGGACGTGAATGGCCGGACATGTGAAGGAAATCGGGCACCGGCAGGTGTACGATTTCCTCCAAAGCAAGAAGCCGCGGGCCGCGAGCGGTAACCTATGGGGTTTTCGGGTTTTGCTTGGTGAGAGGCGGGCGTCGCGGTCGTTCGGGTCCCCGACGTTGGCAGGCAGGACAGCGTCCATGAGTTGCATTCTGCATTGATTGTGCCCGGAGCTGGGGCACCGGATGGACATTGGCCCGGCAGGTGACATCGCCGGCGCGAGCGGCACCATTGCCGGAAGCGCAGGGGCTGCGGGACGGGATGTATTGTGGCCATGCCGGGTTCATGACGTGGTGGTCCGGGTCGATGCAGGGTGGTGTGGCGGAGCGCGGGGCTGGCGCCAGCGTTCGAAGGTTTCGATGACGAGCATGCGCCCGCCGCAGCACGGACATGGCGGGCGGGCGTCATCGGGTTCGACCGGCTCAGCAGTGGTGACGGGCGGGACGGCGCCAAGCAGTTCGCGGGCGCGTTCGAGATGCGCCTTGCGAGTGGCGCCGGCGAGCAGGCCGTAGTGGCGGATGCGGTGGAAGCCTTTTGGCAGGACGTGAAGCAGGAATCGACGGATGAATTCGGTGGCGGCCAGCGTCATGACCTGCTGGCGGTCGGCGCCGCCCCGGCGGTAATCCTTGTAGCGGAAGGTGACGCCGGTCTGGTCGAAGCGCAGGAGCCGGCTGCTCGAGATCGCGACGCGGTGGGTATAGCGCGACAGATAGGCGAGCACTGTCTCCGGCCCGGCGAACGGCGGCTTGGCATAGACGACCCAGCGCTTCTTCCGGACCGGGGCCAGGTGGCGCAGGAACGTACGCCGGTCGGCAAGATGCGTGAGGCTGCCATGGAAGGCGAGCCGCCCGGCCTCGTACAGCGCCATCAGCCGCGTCAAGAACAGGCGGCGGAACAGCTTGCCCAGCACCCGCACCGGCAGCAGGAACGCCGGACGTGACGAGATCCAGCGGCTGCCGTCCGGCGACAGCCCGCCACCCGGCACGATCATATGGATGTGCGGATGGTGGGTCATGGCCGAGCCCCATGTATGAAGCACGGCGGTGATGCCGATGCGTGCGCCCAGATGCTTCGGGTCGGCGGCGATGGTCGTCATCGTCCCGGACGCGGCCTGGAACAGCAACCCATAGACCGCCGCCTTGTTCTGCCACGCGATGTCGGCAACGTCGGCCGGCAGCGTGAAGACGACGTGGAAGTAGCCGACCGGCAGCAGGTCGGCCTCGCGCTCGGCGAGCCAGGTGCGGGCCGCCGCGCCTGGCAGCGTGGGCAGTGCCGGTTGCGGCAGCTGTTATAGGTGACCCGCCAGTGGCCACAGTCGGTGCAGGCCTCGACATGTCCGCCCATGACGGCGGTGCGGCAATGTTCGATGGCCGACATGACCTTGAGCTGGTCGAGGCTCAGATGCCCCGCACGAGCGACCCGGTATGCAGGACCGGCTGCGCGGAAGATATCGGCGACCTCAATGGAGGCGCGCACGTGGGTGTTACCCGGCCGGCGTCCTGCCCTCCATCAGCGCCATCAACTGGTCGAGCGGGCCGGTCACCGCGCGGATCGTGCGCGTCGCGACCTTGGTGTAAAGCGCGGTGGTCTCGAGTTTGCTGTGCCCGAGCAGCACCTGGATGACGCGGATGTCGACGTCCTGCTCGAGCAGGTGGGTGGCGAAACTATGCCGCAGCGTGTGCGGGCTGACGCGCTTGCGGATGCCGGCCGCCTCGGCTGCCTCGTGAACCGCACTGTGCAACTGCCGCGTCGAGATCGGGTCGGTGTAGCTGCGACCCGGAAACAGCCAGCCGTGCGGTAAAAGAACGCTGCGCCGCTTGCCCTCGCGCCACCAGAGCCGCAGCAACTCAAGCAGTTGCGGCGACAGCATCGCGTTGCGGTCCTGGCGGCCTTTCCCCTCCTCGATGCGGATGAGCATGCGCTCGCTGTCGATGTCGTCGGCTCTGAGGTGCGCCACCTCCGACACGCGTAGACCGGCGCCATAGGCCACGCCGAGTGCGGCCCGGTACTTGATGCCCGGCGCCGCCTCCAGCAGCCGTCCGACCTCCTCGACGCTCAGCACGTCGGGCAGCTTGCGGGAACGCGGCGCCAGCACCAGCTTGCGCGACAGGTCGGGCCGGTCGAGCGTCACGGCGAACAGGAAGCGCAGCGCCGATACCGTTGCGCCGATGACGGACTCGCTGACGCCATGTTCACGCTGGTGAACCTGGAAGCGTCGCACATCTTCGGCGGTCGCGGTATCCGGCGAGCGTCTGAGAAAGGCCGCGAAGGCGCGGACGTGGCGGACATAGTCGTGCTGGGTCCGCCCCCGCATTGAAGGCATCGCCATATCGTCGAGCATCCGCTGGCGCAGCGGGGTAACTGTCGGTTCGACAAGTGCAGTAGCCATGATGGATTTCCTCTTGTTGAAGGATCTCCATCGTCTGCCCCCGCTGCCGCAGGGCCAAACCTCAGTGCTGACGCGCTACTTCACCGCGAACACCACTGCCGCGCAGCGGCTTCGTGCTCTGGGGCCGAGCTGCCGTAGTTCGGCTTAGCGCCGATGGCGTGACAGGAACGCCCAAATGACCTCATTGTCGACGACTGACCAGCTGTGCTGACCACCGCGTGTCACACGCCCGGCAACCGTCGCGCCGCCTGGGCAGCGTGCATAGGCTTGCTCGTAAACCATCGCGCTTAAGTCTCCTCCCTCCTCAATGGTTCTGTAACTTGACGGGTCATCCGGTCTGATAATGCTCCCGTCCGCGGGGGGCCGTAGATATCAACATGAAAGGAGGGCGGAGGCTGGTGAGCAGTAAAAGCTTTTTGGAAGACCGGCCGTCTAAAGGAGATTGAACACCAGCAATTGAACGATTCTTTAGACCGCGCGATGCGACGAACCGCAATCATCGCCGCATTCATGTCCGGTCAGGTTATGACGATAGCCCGGATGACGTCTCATCTCCTTTCCGGATACGGTAACGACGCCGGCGCGACTTCGAGATTTTCGCAGGGGCGCTGGTCGGCGTCCTGGGGCCGAACAGCGCCATCAGGCGCGAGCAATCGGGATGCGCGCGCGTCGTGACACCGACCTGGTAGGGGCTGATGGCGTTATCCCGCATGGCCAGGGGCAGCTTCTCCAGCCACCGGCTGTGAAGCCGTTCGCGCATGGCAGGCCCCGACCAACTGCCGACCGTCTCGCCATGGCGGGCCTCATGTTTCCAGACGCGTGTCGTCATGAGCAGGTGCGCATGCGGCGGGATCGCCCAGCCGCCGGCACCGTCGCCGCGGGCATGGATCGCCCACGCGACCGCGGGTCCCCATGCGGCAATGCCATCGGCATAGTCGCGGACGATGTCGATCCAGTCGTCGCTATCACGTACGGCCGGCAGGCTGACGACGACATGCCAGGCCCGCACGACGTCCGCGGGCATGGCATCGGTCGCCGCGTCGAGTTCGCGCCAGATCCGTCCCTCTTCGACTGCCCATTTCGGATGGCTGGCCGGTAGTTCGAGGCCGGAGGCGACGAGGTCGTCACGGGACCGGAAGTCGATGACGCCGCGCGCATCCTCACCTCTCGTGCGCGTGATGTAGTGATAGTTGGCGGCGGCACCGGCATGGGTGGCGCGGCGGTCGCCGGTCATCGCGGTCCAACCGGTAGCGGAGACCGGGCGGATGCTGACGACGCGGCGGGCGTGCAGCGGCAGATTGGTCATGGCGTTCATCATTGCGATACCTTTTTGAAATGTGAGGGAGACGGAATTGGCCGCATCACCGGGCGGCGTCGGTACGACCGGCGCGCCAGTCGCGGGCGGCGGTGAGCGCTTGTTGCGCAGGCGAATTCGCATCGTCGAAGTCACGGAACAGGCTCGCCCATGTCGTCCAGCCGCGCACCGCCTCGCTGATGAGGGTCTGCTCGGTGACAGCGGGATCGGGAAGCAGCGCGGCTGGCAGTGCCGGACGGCACGGTTCGGGGTCGCCCGTGGTGCACAGGCAGGGCATCGACGCGGCAACTGCATGGCGCAGATGCCAGGTCACCGATCGCGGCAGATCGCGCCAGCGGGACGTGGTATCAGCGGCCGCCGCACGGATACGCTCGCGACGATCGTCGGCCAACGCCGTCAGACGGGCGGGCAGGGACCACCAGTGATCCCAGCTGATGATGGCGCCGTCAGCCGGCATCCGCTCCTCCAGCCAGCCCAGGAGCGCGTCCGGCAGTTCGCCATCGCGCAATGCGCGCGCTTCGGTGGTGAAACGATAGCCATCGTCTGCCGGGATCACCGAGAAGACGGCAAGACCGATCAGCGGCCGGGTGTCGGGATAATAGCACGCCTGATAGCAGCCACCGATCGTGCGGGCGGCGATGGCGGTCGCGCGCGGCTCGAAGCCGCGCGCCATGATGGTGTCGAACATGAAATTACCTTTTGTCGGAGAGGAGGTTCAGCCGCCGGTGCGGGCGAGGCTGTCGAGGTGGAGGGCGGCGGCAGGAGTGCCCTGACGGTGCAACCAGTCGATCAGATGTCGCTCGATCGCCGCGTTGACGCGGTGCCCGAGCGAACTGCGGTCGGCGATGAGGCTCATCGTGAGCCGCCAGCTGGCAATCGCGTCGGTGGCCAGCCGGCCGGCAAGCACCGCCTGGCGACCGGTCATCCAGGCGTTGAACGTCAGGTCGCTGTCGGGGACCGTGGTTGGGATGCCGGCCGACAGGGCGGCGTCGACGAATTCGAGAGCCTGGTGATCCGGCCCGCGCAAGACGGTATCGATGAGCCGCCGATGGCCGTATCTGCTCAGCTGGCGAAGGGCCGAGGACCAGCCCGCATCCGGCAAGGCGTCGAGCGCGGCGGTGACCTTGCCAAGATCATAGCCGGTCACCGTGGCGTGCTCGTCATACAGCGCCAGATCGAGCCAGGAGAGCAGGCTGGAGGAGGTGTCGGTCGGCGCCAGCACAAAGGTATCGAGCGTGAAGTCGACCGCGCCGCGATCGACGCGACCGGTGAAGGCGCCGGCCCCGATGATGGTCGGCAGGGGGCGACCGAGGTGATGGCCGAGATCGATGTCGAGGATCGTCACGGCAGTGAGGATATGATGGGGAAGCACGGGTTTTATCGCTTTCAGGAGCGCAGGGCGACCAGCCCCGTTCGCACCATCAGAAGACGGCACGGACCGGGGAGGTGGCCGGGCGGATTGGGCTGGAACCTCGCGGTGCGAGGCCGTGGCAGTGTGAAGAACCCTGAGGGGCGAGGCTGGCTCTTGCCCACCTCTTTTTCCCTCCTTCGGGTTCTTCCCCTCTCGCTTTTGAATAAGAGTGGTGGGCTGCTGCCCACCGCCATCACGGCTTTTCATTGCCAGCGCGGGTCCGGTCGGTCCGGGCCTCGTCACACCATCTGACATAGTCATCGTTCTTCTCCTTTTCCTGACGACACGGTTCGATGCTCGACGCCGTGGGTGGGCGCGTGCGGACGCGGTCGGCGGTCGGTGCAAGCGTCGCACGCTTCATGATCGGCGCGCGGTTGCCGGCCGATGCCCGTTGCCGAGCGATGGCCTGATGCATTGCTGGATGCGTCAGGATCGTCGTGGTGCGGTGCCGCGCGAGCGTCCTCACATGGGGATTACTTAGTCAAGCGATCGTGCAATACCCGGCACGGTCGCTTTCTTTTTGTCAGCTACTGCTGAGCCTGCGGTCGCAGTTACTGAAGCGGTTCCGCCGGCGTCGCAACATCTTTGAACCCGGCCAGCTGTAAGGCGTAAATAGCGCCCCCTATGCATCGGTAGGGTGTCTCTTCCGTAGCCCAGTTGATCTGGCTCTTCGCCTTGATTTCGCTTCCGGACGCGCAATTTCGAGCAGCTCTGCAGTCGTGACTATGCGGTCATCCACCGCGAGGGTGCATGACGATGAGGATCCGCGGACGACCACATTGAACGGCGTCACGGCGGTGTGACTTGCGCATCCCAGCGTAGCGATCAGAAAAGCCGCTGCCACGATCGGGAAGATCAAGGGTTTCATAGTCCGATGATGCCCAAGTCGCGATCACTCGGCAATGTCTGCTACTTATCTCGGCAAAACATTTGGATCTTTATATCATGAACCGTTGCCCTCTCGATGACGGATAGCTGGTCTGAGCCTGTTGCAATAAGCGTCCCGCTGACCGGTCCGCTCTAACCTCACATCCGGTCGCCGCTCAGTCACGGCTGCACCACAATCCCGCTTGCGTCGGGTCTGGCTCAGAAGACGGGACCAACCTTTTTTTCGGCATTTCAAGCCAAGAGACGCGAACGGTCCGTCCACCTTGCATCCGGCAGGGACGATGCCCTGCAGGAACTCGTATAACTGGTTTGTTCAAGCAGCTTTGAGCAGCGCCCCCTTGGGCACGACGCCGGCCGAGGAAAACTGCCACAACGCGATCAGCAATTTGCGGGCGAGCGCCACGATCATCACACGCCTGATACGACCGCCATTTGCTTGGACCCGATCCGCGTACCAGAGGGTCAATTCGGACTCGGGCTGGTGTCGAAGCCATAGCCATGCGACCTGAATCATCATCGTGCGCAACCTCTTGTTGCCCGCCTTGGAGACACCCTGCTCGCGGTCCATGGCGCCGCTTTGCCAAGGCGAGGGAGCAAGGCCGGCGTAGGCCGCTACCTGCCGCCTGTTACTGAAGCTACGGAAGAAGCCCTCCCCCTGCAGGACCGAAGCGAACTCAGGACCGATGCCGCGCAGTTCAAGGAGCCGGGCGCTTCCTGCTTTCTCGTCCCCATCTGCCGTCTTCGTTTCAAGCAAGGCGTCCCGTTCGCGTTCAACCTCCTTGATCTGTCCCATAACCAGTTCCAGCCGGTCGAGTTCACGCTCTATCTCGCGACGAACGTGTTTTGGGAGAGGACGATTGTCGCCGGTAACAAGCTCGTCCAGCCGAGTTCGGCGGTTAGCGCGTAGCGGCTCGAAGTCGCCGACGCCTGAGCGAACAGCAGGCCCTTGATCCGGTTGACGTGGCGAACCCGTTCGGCGACCAACGAGCGCCGCTCGCGGCAAACGCGACGGCGATCTTCGTCCTCCACGCTTGGCACTGCCACCATAGCACAAACCCGCGGCTCGCCGCGTTTGTAGGCCAGCAACGTACGTACCAGAGCTTCGCCATCAAGCTTGTCGGTCTTGGCTCGCCGACTGCGTCTGGAGGCCGCGATAGAGGCAGCATCTACGACGTAACTTTCAACGCGTTCCTGGACCAGGCAACGATGTATCCAGAAGCCGTCGAGGCCAGCCTCCTGGATGACAACTAGCGGATACTGTTCGCCTGTCCGAGTCCGCGCTTTCGCCTGTAATTGTTCGAAACGCTCAAGCAGCGCCGGAACGTCGCCCCCCTTGACCTGATGTCGCGAGATACGCTCGCCCCGCCCTGGTGACAGCGACGTCACCAGCCACGTGGAGCGGCTTAGTTCCAGAGATACGAATATGGCGTTCAACTGCGTGCTGACAGCAGCATGAGATGGCACGGACATGGGCAACCTCCTTCACGACAAACGGGAAGATCAGTTTGCCCTAAACGGCACTGCCCCGCACCCATGGGATCTTTTTTCCGGCCCCGAAGCTTTGCCGACTCCCGGAGAGAATCCGGCCCAGCTGATGTCTTCCCGCTATCGTCTACGGCCTCGTCGCTCGGCCGTGAGGCCGCGATCCGGTCCTCGAGCAGGCGCAGGACGGCAGGTGGATCGCCGGCATCGCGAGCGGCCGCCAGCGCACGTCGATGGGGATTGGCGCACCGCGCGGCCCGCTCCGCGGCCGCCTTGGCGGCAGCCCCGTTGGACCCGGTATCGAGGTAGAAGTCGGGGTCATCGCGCCAGCGCATAAAGGCGTCCGCCAACGCGGGTGACACGGGCTGGGGCGTCACCACTGGCCGCACAGCACCGGCACCAGCGAAGACCAGCCGACGCTCGACCCTGGCGGTGCCGTTCGCCAAGGCCGTGAGGCATTCGACGCGCTCTTCCTGCTGCTCCCGGTACGCCGCGACGAAATGTTCCTGGACGCCTGGATAGAGCAGGCGAACAAGATCGGCGTCGTCCCAGCGAGCAATGTGGCGAGTGCCGGGAACCACCAGCCCGTCGATAGTCTCGAGGATTGGTGAAGTCGGGTGGAGGGGCTCGATGCGCTCGCGAAAGCGGGCATCGTTTTCCACCCAGCCCGCACGTGCCGTCGTCGCAGCGCCGTAACCATAGCGGCCCGCTTCATAGCGCCACATCCCGTTCGCCAGTTCCGCCGGCCACGACGCGCCGGGGGCATCGGCATCGCTGAAAAGCGCCGTCACCTGCTGTCGGACGGCGGGGTGCTGCATGTATACCGCGAAGCGTTCGGCGAACGCCTCGTTCCGTCTTGCCACGACCGGCACGTCGCGCTTGCCGCCCGACTTGAGCTTCCAGCGCAGCAGCGTCGGATCATCGCGGATGGCGAGCAGGAAGGCGGCATATTCCGGGCTCGGCGCGTGCGGGTCGCCCTGCTGGAAGAGATGCCGGTCGAGAAGCGTCCGGCGTCTGGCGGCGAGCGTTTCGCGCTCTTTTTTCTGCGCGGTGCGCAATCGGAACAGCAGGAGAGCATCGTCGATATTCGACGCTCCGGCACGCGCGGCAGGCGTTGCCGGCAGTACGGGTGCCGGCAACGCCGGGCGCGTTACCGGGACGCGGTCGAGCGTGATGCCGACAAATGAGAAAGACGGCAGGACGATCGGCATCAAGGCGACCGGTGGCCTCGTTTGGAATGGCGCAGCAGACATATTGAATGGAGCTGCCAGGACCGTGCGCGCTGCGTCGTTGGTCGTCGGGCGGTTTGGTATGCCCGGGTGAACACGCTCCATCGTATCGGCATCGACGCCCTGTGAGACAGGTCGCGGCACGACGGCTTTTGAACGATCGACCCCATATGATGGCGTGAGCATTTCTCCGCCAGATGCGGGGCGAAGGGAACCGGACAGGCTCGCACGGCGAGGCTTGCCGACCGCGGTAGTCACTACGGTATCGACGATCCCGACCGGCGCCCGCAGATCCGGACGCGGTCTTGTCAGCGTCTCGCCCGCCGCCACCGTGAGCGGCGCGCGCGATGCCGTCGACTTTTCCTTCAGCCATTGTCCACGCTGCGTCGCGTAACGCTTCAGGTTGTCGGCGATGATGCGGATATTCTCCTCGACGCCGCCGACATATTCGCCGCGCCGATACGCCTCGGTCTGCTCGCGCCCGACTTTCTTGAGCGCCCTGAGGGCGAGGCCGCGCTCCTGGTTGGACAGTGATGTGTAGGTGCGCTGTTTCCCTTCGCTTCGACACACCTCGGTCATCGTGTCGGCGACGACGGCACGGAGAAGTCGCATGCCCTCGGGCCTCGACAGGTCGGTCCTGAGCTCGGTTCCGACATCCCATTCATGGCCGCCGACGTGATGCATCGGCCGAAACCCGGCCTGGATATGGCCGTGGAAATTGCGGTCGTCGCTGTGCGGATCGGGCGGATGGACGGCCGCCGCATAGGGCAGGCCGTTGCGCCCGAAAAAATCCTCGCAGATCTGATGGAGGATCGTGAACCGCGCCTCTGGACTGATGTCGTCGGGCAGGCGGACGATGATGCGGATCTCGATATTGGCGTTGGCCCGCGACGCTCGCGCCACATCCTCCTTGAGGTCCATCGCGGCCGCCACCTGCTCGAGCGTATCGCCCATGTTCGAGGCGCGCGACAGCGCGCCCGACGCCAGCCGCTCGACGGCATTCTCCGCCCAGATATAGTTGAGATGGACCCGCGCGCAGCCGGGCCGATAGCGCGCCTGATTGGCACCGACCGAGGTCACCTCGACGAAGATCCCACGCCGCCCCAGCCGATCCACGATGGCGATGCCCATGCCCGGCAAGCGGCGCTGTGGCGGCAAGTCGACGCGCTTGCGGCGCGTCGTCGGCACGGCCTTCTTCCGGTCATGGACACGGGCGGTGAGACGAAAGGTCACGCCGGCCAGTTCACGTTCGAGCTTCGCCATGGCAATGACGGACCGGCGTACCGCCCGGTCGCTTTTTGCGATCGCCGCCAAGCGGTTCTTCTCGATCCGCATGTCGCGTAACTGGGCGCGTTCGGCATCCTGGCAGCGGCCGAATTCGTCGCGCAGCCGCGCCGGCGTCGCGTCGATCAGCGCGCCTTCGGCGTGAACGCCGGGCGTGAAAGTTGGGGAGAAGAGGGGGCAGGGGGGTGGGATCGGCGGCGGGGTCGCCGCGCTTGCGTTTCGGAGAAACGCTTATCTCGCATCCCCCCCATTTGACACCTCCCTGAGCCTTGGGAAGAGCATGCCGCCTGGTCGTGCGCATGGGTACGGCAATGGCTCAAGGCGAAAATATTTGAGCCATTACCCCATGCAGGGCCAGGGCCGGCTGTCACAGCAAAGGGATGTCATCGAGACTCATCCAGAACCGTGCCGAGGCGCACAGTGATAATGGCGCGAACGCCGCAGCGTCGCAAGGCCGGGCAAGCGACTATCGCTCGCTGCCGGCCATACGTGACGACGATGCATCTGTCGCCGCGCCGCGCTGGGATGCACCGGTCATCGGACACCCCAATCGCAGCCGCTATGCCCTGGGTGGCGTCGTCGCGGCGGCCGGCATGGATGGAGATCATGTCCTGGGGTTCGCTGGGCTGCTTGCCGCGCCGTTCGCCGATGTCTGCCGGTGGCTCGCCGATGCGCAGGATGGCTCGGAGGAGCGCTACGCCTGGCGCGTCGCCCGCTATGCCATCGAGCGTCATCAAGCCGCGTGTGACGAGATCGGTCGCCGGATGGTCGTCGCCCGCCAGGACATGAAACCGCGCGGTCGGGCGAGCGATGGTCCCGACGCGGTCAAATACGCACTCGGCATGCCGCTCTACGGTTACGGTCTGCGCTATACCCATGCTTCAGCGCTGGCCGGGGTCGGCACGCTTGGTATGTCCGTCATGCTCGAGCGGCTCGCGTCCGTCGCCGGCCGGCGACGGACGCTGGGCGGACGGCTGCTCCTGGCGCTCGAACCCGGCTTTGCCGAACTCGACCGTCGCGGGCGGCGGTCGGCCTTCAACCGTGGTGCGGTCGCCTATGCGGATCGCTGCGAGACATTCGCGACGCGCGAGGCGGCGAGCGAGGACCGTTCATGGCGCGAGGCGCCCGTCACCCACCCCCAGCGCTGGACGATGTTCGACACCGCTGTCGCCCTCGGCATCGCGCTGCCGACCTGCCGCACCTGCGGCGAGGCGGCCGACTGGCTGGAGGCGAACGGCGCTATCCTCAAATACCGGCAAGGAGGCAAGTGATGCAGCGTGATGAGGCGAACAACGCGCGAGAGGCGGTGAAGCCGATGCTCCCGGGCAGCGACGAGGCAGATCCGGCCCGCCGCCATACCGCTCTGTTGGAAGTGCTCGACCGCATTGATCTCGACATCGTGCGCATAAAGATAGGGGTTCAATCGGCACCGGCGGGGGGAGTTGGAGGGGCTGCTGAAGAATGCGGGGCAACTGGTCGATCACCGAGCGGCGCTGCTGGCCGAACTAGCGACGCTGGAATCCGAGATCATGGCGCGCCGCCACCGCGAACTGGAGCGGTTGCGCGACGACTGGGTGAGCGAGATCGAGCGCCAGCAGGCGGCCGGACATCTGCCGACGGATGACGAGGTGCGCGCGTGACGGAGTGGGAGGCCCTGATCGCCAGGACGAGCCTACGGCGCGGGCTGGCAGGGCGGCCGGATATACTCGCCACTCCCGGGCATGAGGAAGACCCTGATGCCGTACGGCAGCGCCTGTCGCAGATGCTCGCCGGCGTTGATCTCGAGCGGCCGGAGATAGCCGCGCCGGCCGGTGAGCCTGTCGTGAAGACACCCCGGTTGCCCGCCGGGGTACGGATGGCGCGGCTGGCGTTCAGCGCAAGCGTTCAGGCGCTGAGCGCCACGGGGGACCCGGCGGTCCCGACCGGGCTTTTCCGTCTTCCCGGTGACAGGGGGGCGGTTATCGGGTTTCTGGCCGGGCGGGCGGGGCTTGGCGACCCCTCAGGATCGACAGTGCCAGACGAAAACGTGGAGGCGGCGCTCGCCCGGTTTTACGGCTTTCGCATCGGCGATGTCGCGGACGATCTGCTGGCGCTGCGCGAGAGCGATCAGCCGACCTATGTACTGCTCCTCAGCCTCGAGTTCCAGCTGGCGCTGGACCGGCGCCCGACGCTCGCCGCGGCCCATCCCCGCTACCCGCGGCTGCAACGAGGGTTGCTCGATGCCCTGCTCATCCTGGCGGAACTGGAACGCCTGCGCACGATCCTCGGCAGGCTTGCCGAGCGATTGTCCGGCAGCAGCCGAAACGGTGCGGTTAATAAGCCTCTCAACAGCACCGCGCTGGTGCGGCTCCTGACCGGCAAGGCGGGCGCGCTCGATGGTCTCAGCGACGAGATCGTCGCTCACCTGCGCGACGCGTTGTTCCACGTCGAGACCTTGCTCTGGTCCGTCGATCTCGGCCCTGCCAGCATCGATCCGGAACACCCGCTGCTGACACTGCTCACCGATGGAGACGCGGTGCGTGACGCGTTGCGCCACCCGGAGGGGCGTTCTGGTCTTGCCGGAAGACTGCGCGGGGCCCGTCACATGCGGCCCGACAGGGCGGGCAAGATCATGCCGGTTGATGCCGTCCTCTTCATGGGAATGAACCTCCTCGACACCGCGACGGTCGGCCTGATCGAGATCGGTCTGGGCGTAGCGGACATCGGCAACGGACGGACCCCAGTCGCAGACCGGATCACGCCCGAGGCGGCATTCTGGCGGCTGTTCCTGACGCTGCTGCGCGAGGTCGATGCCAGCCTTGCCGATCGGGCGATCAGAAGCTCGCAAAGGGGGCCGGCAAAGTCTCTTCGGAACGACCCCGTCGATTCCGAATTCGGCGAAGCGCGCATCAAGCGAGTTACCAACCCAGAGGCCTCATCCACGTCTACCTGCCGCCGGCCAGTGAGGCCGGCGGTGCCGGGCGGTTCGTTCCTGATCATTGGCTTGAAGGGGATCGGCACCGGCCGTTTTGGACCAGAATCGTGCGAGGCTATCGACAGGGTGCCTATGGCGGTCTGTTCGATGCGCTTCCAGCCGAATGGAAGCCTGCCATGCTAGCCCGCGTTTCAGCTCTGCGCCGCACTCTTCGCGCGATACAGGCGAAGGTCGTTGCCGATGGCGACTTTGATGAGAATTTGACCGTCGATGTGCTGGCTGCGCTGTTCGCCGCGATGATGCCGCTGACCAGCCATCCGCTGCTGCTTCAGGTGCTCCGCAAGCACGCGCAATCCAGGCGTGGCGACTGGCTGGCAGAACGCCTCGCGGTCTACCGGGATCTGGGTAAAGAACCTGAAGGATGGCGTCGGGAAACAACGACGGCGAAGAGGAAGTAAAATGACGAAGGCATCCGCCGGCCGCATGGCGGCGCGACATCTCTCGCGGCCGCTGGCGGCGTTACTGTCGTCGGTAGGACTGGCTGTCGAGGATGTCGACGACGCGATCTCCGGGCAAATCGCGCGCGGCCTGGCGCCGTTGCTACGGCCGGGTCACCCGCACATCCGCAAGCTGGCTGATGCGACAGGTCTCAACGTCATGTCGGTAGCCCGGCGCTATCACCGTCTGTTGGTCGAGATCGAGCAGAAGTCTCAGCAGGGCATTTGGTGGATCTACCGGGAGCATAATCGCGCGACCGCAGACTTCATGTGCAGCGGCGTCGTGCCTGACACGGCAGCGGTCGCACTCGGAGGTCGGCCTTTGCGGGATCTCGCCGATCCGCCATTCGAGATTGATACGGCACTGATCAAAACTGCTTTGGTTGTCGAGGGCGGTGCGATGTCGGTCACTGTCACACCAATCTGGATCGACCTCTAGCTAGAACAGCGCGCCATCTGCACTTCGCCTGCCGCCGTGATTATGCAGCTCGACGGTGTCGCCCCGCGGGTCGACATCCTTGTCCCCGAAGCAGAAGCGCCGTGGACGGGTCATCACGCACGCTACGCGGAACATAGTGAAGCGCTTCGGCGCGATCGCCGACTGGCACCCCGCCATCGCCGAGAGCCGGATCGACGGCGACGTGCCTGATGGCACGCCCGGCTGCGCCCGCGTCCTGCGGCTCGCCGATGGCGGGACCCTGCGCGAACGCCTGCTGGCATTCGACGACACCAACCGCAGCCTCACCTAGCGCTTCGACGCGGCGCAGCTGCCGGTCGACGACTATCACCTCACCGTGGCGCTAGCGCCGATCACCGGCGAAACGCGTCTACCGCGTCATGAAGGTGCACGGGCTGCTGCTACAGCGAGACGGCGAACGCCGCGAGGAACAACGTCACGACGGCCGGGTCGCCGTCGACCTCCGCAACCCCCGCTGATGCTCCGACGGGTTGGAGATCGCTTGCGACATTGGTGAGAAGGTGCGTGTCGCCTTCGCGCTCGACTGTTGCGACTGCGAGGCGATGGGCCACGTGGCGACGACAGGCGGCATCACCGCCGAGGACGTCCAGGACCTGATGGTCGCCACGGAGCATCGCTACGGACAGGTGAACCGCGTGCACGAACCGATCGAGTGGCTCACCCATAACGGCAGCTGCTACACCGCTCGCAACACACGTGCGTTCGCCCGGGGCATCGGGCTGATCCCGCGCACGACCCCGGTCAGCAGTCCTCAATCGCATGGCATGGCCGAGGCGTTCGCTCACACTCTCAAGCGCGATTATGTCCGTGTGAACCCCAGGCCGAATGCGCAGAGCGTCATCGACCAACTGCCCGGCTGGTTCGCACACTATAACGAGGTGCATCCGCACCGCGCTTTGCGCTATCGATCACCCCGCGAGTTCATCGCGCAAACCTGCGAGGCCCTGTCAGGCCTTTAGGGGGCAACAACAGTCAGAACCTCCGCCTCGCCCTCACCTAGTTGCGACCCGAGTGTGCAATCGACTGAGGACCAATGGCCACAAGCTTGGAATTCGCTGCATTTAGCAGGCGTCTCGCCGGCACTTTGGCGCTTACTGAGTAAGCCCTACTTTGCCGCTTCTTCGGCACCACGGTCCGCTTGCTCTTTGACGCTGCGGATGTTGCCCGGCCGCGGATAACTTCGCGCGTTTTCCAAATGCCCGTGGCGGGGCGGGTCGTAGAGTTGCCGAGTGCCATCCTGGCAGGAGTGCTGTTGACACGCACGGTGTTGTAGTCCGCCTGCCATGCCTCGCTGATTCGTCCCGCCGTCGCCAGCGAGCAGGTGTTCGCTCAAACCCCCGGCGCGCAAAAGAGAATTGGACAATTTCATGAATTCATTCGTCGGTAGGTCAGTAATGCGCAGGAGGCTCTATATCTATGATGAGATCGAGAAGTTCACGGCGTACTTGATCAAGTTCGAGTGCCCCCTGGAGGTCTCCGCGCTCAATCTTGGCATCGACTTCGCGCTGGGCGACGAACGCAGCATCCACCCCGTACCGACTAACCATAGTGTGGGCCGCAGAGTGCGCCACAGGGAAGTTCGATCGGTGGGAGGCATTCATGCTGCACCTCATTGATAATCATCATCAATGCACAAGCGCTCGACGAATTTCTTCAAGACGATTGTTGATACAACCTTATGGTAAAGAAGGTGTTAATGGCCACACGCGCTAGTTCGATCAAGCGAAAGCGCCCCGCGTGGCTGTGCGAAAAAACATGGCGAGGCGCTAAAAAGGTACGCGGTACTGAAGGCCATAGCCTCGGTTTTTGGCTACACGCTTGATAGCTGAATATTCGTAAAGCACCCCGCCCGCTTGTGTGACTCGCTTGATGTCGCGAGCGGGATGCCGAGCTCTCACTGTCTTGGGTCAGCGAGCTCTTAGGTCTGCCTCGCAGAGAGCCGTCTACGTCGCAAGCGCATTTCAGAACTGCAATCTCGCGGTGATACAGGCCGTTTTTAACTCGAGCAAGAATTGCCACGTTGCTGCCTGCGCAGACCTGCCCGCCCCAAACGCCGATCCGTGGGTCTGAATGAAGCGTCCCGGATTTCCTGGAGGCTCCCACTTGTGAGTAGGAGCATCGAGAATGAGCAAGACGACAAACAAGTTTTCGCCTGAGGTCCGCGAGCGGGCTGTTCGGATGGTGAGCGAGCACCGGGCGGATCACCGTTCGGAATGGGATGCGCTGGTGTCGATCGCGGGCAAGATCGGCTGCACGGCGGAGACGCTGCGGCGTTGGTGCCGCGACGATGCTGGCCGGCGTGCGGGGCCAGCAGCGCTGGCAGATGATGACCGTGCCAGATTGAAGCTGCTCGAGCGAGAAGTGAAGGAGCTCCACCGGGCCAACGAGATCCTCAGGAAGGCGTCGGCATATTTTGCGATGGCGGAGCTCGACCGCCCCGGGCGATGAAGATGGCGTTCATCGACGCGCATCGGGAGGAGTTGGGAATCGAGCCGATCTGCCAGGAACTGGCGGTCGCCCCCTCCTCGTATCATCAACATGCGGCCCGGCGGGCAGATCCGGGCAAACGTTCCGCTCGCGCCCGGCATGACGACGAGCTGAAAGAGCATATCCGGCGTGTCCACGAGGACAGCTTTGGCCTGTACGGTTCGCGCAAGGTATGGCGGCAGCTGCTGCGCGATGGCGTCACCATCGCAAAATGCACGGTCGAGCGGCTGATGAAGGTGATGGGGCTGGCCGGTGTCCGGCGTGGCAAATCCTGCGTCACCACGGTTTCGGATCGCAAGGTCGTATGCCCGCTCGACAAGGTCAATCGGGAATTCAAGGTCCAGCGTCCGAATGCCTTGTGGGTCGTGGACTTTACCTACGTCCACACCTGGGCGGGGTTCGTCTACGTGGCGTTCGTCATCGATGCTTTCGCCCGCCGGATCGTCGGCTGGAAAGTCAGCAGCAGTGCTACCGCCGGCTTCGTGCTGGATGCGCTCGAGCAGGCCATCCATGCCCGTCGTCCTACCGCCGACGATCGTCTCATCCACCACTCGGACAGAGGCTCGCAATACCTCGCCATGAGCTACACCCAGCGCCTGGCGGAGGCAAAGCTGGTGCCGTCGGTCGGCAGCGTCGGAGATTCGTACGACAATGCCCTCGCCGAGACGATCAACGGCCTGTTCAAGGCTGAGGTCATCTGGCGCCAGCGCTCCTGGCCAAGCCTCGCCGCTGTCGAAATGGCGACGTTGCGGTGGGTGGACTGGTTCAACAACCAACGCCTCTTCGGCCCGATCGGCTACGTCACGCCCAGCGAGGCCGAAGCTGAATACTATGCCGCGCAATTGGAAACCGCTATCGCGGCATGACTCAAACCAAACTGCCTCCGGGAAATCCGGGACGCTTCACCCACCGGCATCGGCGATGCAGTGAATCTTACAGCCGAACCCGCCCCGCGAGCGGCCAAGAGCCTGTCGATGAGTCCCCCCTTTATGGATGGCTCGCCCCTTATCCGAATCGTTGTCATCCTACGACAGCAGGTCGTTTGAGGAAGGAGCGAAGGTCATGGACGTATCGGTTCTGGGAATTGATCTAGGCAAGAACAGCTGCAGCGTGGTTGGGCTGGATGCGACCGGCAAGGTCGTCGTCCGCCGACGGATGCGCCGCGACACGGTCATCACATACGCCGCAGGTCTGCCGGCTTGCGTCGTGGCGATGGAGGCCTGCTGCGGAGCTCATCACATGGGACGGGCGCTGGCACGACAAGGCCATGCCGTTCGGCTGATGTCGCCGGAATATGTCCGTCCATACGTTAAGGCGCAGAAGAACGACGACCGCGACGCTGAGGCGATCGCGGAAGCGGCAACACGGCCGACCATGCGGTTCGTCGAGTTGAAAACCGAGGAACAACTCGACATGCAAACGCTGCATCACATCCGTGACCAGCTTGTCGGTGATCGCACCTCGTTGATGAACCAGATCAGAAGTCTTCTTCTGGAGCGCGGCTACATAGTCCCGCAAGGACGCGCAAAGCTTGCCGTCCGGCTGGGTGAGATGCTCGATGGTGACGAGCCAGTGCTGGGCTCTCGTATCCACCGGCTCGTCAGTGATATGCGTCTGCGCTGGATTGCCCTTGATGACCGGATCGCAGATCTCAATGCCGAGTTTACCGAGGCTGCCCGCTCGGATGAGCGAACGCGGCGCCTCCTGACTATTCCTGGTATCGGCGCGCTGAACGCGACGGCGCTGGTAGCTGCAGTTGGCGACGCTCGAACATTCGGACGGGGCAGGGATCTTGCCGCGTGGCTTGGGCTCGTGCCGCGTCAAGCAACGACCGGGGGTAAACCGCGATTACTCGGCATTACCAAGCGCGGAAGCCGCTATCTGCGGAAAAACCTGATCCAGGGTGCCCGGGCATCACTACCGACGATGAGCAAGAGCGACACACGACTTGGCGCCTGGCTACGCGGCCTTTTGTCGCGTTCCCATCACAACACCGTCGTGGTGGCGCTAGCGGCCAAGATGGCGCGCATCGTCTGGGCGCTGCTGCGTCATGAGCGTACTTACGATCCAGCCGCACAAGCGGCGTGAACGAGATCAGCCGATGCACCTTGCACCGGCTGGATGATGTCTGCGGGAGGTAAGTGAAAGATGGCCTGACAGTCGACCGGTGACCTGGAACCCTATGGCTTAAAATGGCACTCGATGCCGGCCCCTTTATGAGGACCAGGACGCGCGGATCTCCATCTTGGCCAACGACCTCGCGTCGAAAGGCCGGATACGTTTTCGCAGACTGCTCAGAACATCAGACACAAACCGCTTGCCGACGGGGCGAGCCATACGTTTACCCCCGCTGCCGAAACGTGAGCGCGGATGGTGGTACTATCGATGCTGTAGTGGCCGGTGTCCGCCATCATCTCGGCCAGGGTGATCGACACGATCTCCCAAGTGCCGGCCTCGCTCCAGCGCCGGAACCGCCGGTAGATCGTGTTCCACTTGCCGTACTTCTCCGGCACGTCGCGCCACGGAGCACCGCAACGCAGCCGCCACAAAATGCCGTTCAAAACCGAACGGTTCTCGGTCGGACGCCGTCCGCGACCACGCATCGATGGCTCGATCGGCAACAGATCTTTCAAGACCCGCCACTCTGCTTCGCTCAGATCGCCCCGGCTCAATCACGCCTCCAAAAGGAAGCCTTGAATCAACCGCCCGATCCAGCGTCAACCAATTCGTCCACGCCGCCTAGAATGGCTCGGACTTAGGTGAGCCAGGTTCCCCCCTGCCCTACTCAGCGACGTTATCTACAAAGTCGACTGATCGGTTGCCCCCGACGCATTTCGGGCATGGAGGCCTCCCTTCTTTATCACCAAGGGGACGCTGCCACCGTAGCCGCGATCCACGGGCTTCCGCGCGGCGACGGCGACATTCCTCCGGCTGAATTAAGGGGTGCCGTCGAACGCCTAGGCGTGCCCGAAAGCACGAGCAGACTGGCGGCTATACTGTGATGTCTCATGGCGACCGCGGTAATTCGCCCCCTCTCATCGCTACAACGTAGCCACTATGAACCAAGTCGATGCTTGGTGTGTACAAGCTGCCTTTGATCGAACGCCGCTCAGGCGAACCCCTCGCCCGCGTGGTTCCGAAAGGCCTCCTGATCGCGCACATACTCGCTGAGCATCTCCAGCGACTTGTGGCGGCTATGCTCCTTCATCTTGAACAAATTGGCACCCTGTCGCCCCGCCTCGGTGAGAAAGCCCGCCCGCAGACTATGTCCCGCAAAGAGCGCTGGATCATAGCCGGCCGCAGCGGCGCGAGCCTTGACGACAAGTGCCACGGTTTGCGGGCTGATCGCATGCGCCGTCACGCGACCGTGCGGCGTCAGCCGCCGAAAGACCGGACCGCCGGTGATCTGCGCCGCCTCCAGCCATGCACGATAATGCCGCACCGGCTCCATGCGCCTCCCATCGAGAATGGCAACGGATTGCCCCCTGCCCTCCTGGTCACCTTTGGACACAGGGATGTGGATGATCAGACCGCGCGGATCCTCAGAAATATACGCGACCTCGATCGCCACCAACTCGGACCGCCGGAAGGCCCCCATCATACCCAGACTGAGCAGCGCCCGATCGCGGTAGTCCTGCAGGGTCGTGCCGGTGATCGTCCGCATCATATCGCGCAGCACATCACCGTCAGCAGGCCGCTTCTTGGCCGGCCGCTCGCCACGCTTGGAATTCCGGATCCCGCGCATGACCTTTTCGAGCGCCGCAGCGCCGGCCTGTGTGGTGGGCGGTTCAAGCTCGGCCGCGCGGTGCGCAAAGACGATCGCCGCCAGGCGCCGGCCGATCGAGGCCTTTGACAAGGCACGGCCTTGGGAAAAGGCGCTGCCGGTCGTCGCGAGTTCGCTCAGGAACGCCGCGACAATGGCGGGTGTTGCGGGCAGCGCGCGGTAGCCGCGCGTGTCGCACCACGTACAAAAGAGCTGCCAGTCGGACCGGTAGGCGCGCAAGGTTGCTGTGGCCGAGGCGCGGGTGATGAAGTCATCGACGCGCGACTGATCGTCGTGGGTGAGATCGGGAAGCCAGGGCTGCAACGCATAGTCATCGGACTGCGGCACGATCGCCTGCCCGTCTGGACGATCGGGACCGTCATCGTCCATCATGACACCGTCACCGGTGATGTCGACGCGGCGGGCATGGCCGAGCCGGACCGCGACGGCGTCGGGCTGATCACCGGTCGTCGCGCCAGGCCGTCCCGGCCCCCTTCGATGTGCGCTCGCCGCATTTTTCCACCCGGTTTCATCGTTTTGACCGTCCGGCGGTAACAGCGAAAGTTGCTAATGGGAATACCATTTATCGCTAGTAGCTATTGTGACGTTCCGCGTCGATCGGGCGCCGAGCGATCCATTTCACTTTCTAACGAAACTGTGGTATTAAAGTCCAGAAATGCTACTTCTGACGGTCAGTGCCACATGACTCTTCAAGTAAACATCACACCTAACGGTCGCATGAGTCTTCCTGTGGGTATCCGTAAGCGGCTGGGGCTTGAAGGTGGTGGTGCGGTGCTCGTTGAAGAAACGTCAGAAGGTGTCATTCTGCGTACGGTCGATCAGGCGGTGGCAAAGGCTCAGGCCATCGCCAAGCGCTTCGCCGATCACCCCGACAGCTCGGTTGATGCCTTCCTGACCGCCCGGCGTTCGGACAGCGGCGAATGAGCAGCGTTGTGCTCGATGCCTCTGCGATCCTCGCGCTTCTCAAAGGTGAGCGCGGTGCCGCCAAGGTCGCCAGCGCCATCGCCGACGCAGCGGTCTGCGCGGTCAATCAAGCTGAGGTAATCAGTCACTTCGTCCATCTCGGCGCACCGCTCGAAGACATCCGCGCCATGCTCGGCGCCCTCCCCTATATAGTGGTGCCCGCCGACGATGCGCTGGCATGGGAGGCTGGCAGCCTGCGATCGGTGACCGCATCCGCCGGGCTGTCGCTGGGCGATCGTTTTTGCCTGGCGCTTGCCAAACGCTTAGGGGCGCCGGGCTACACAGCGGACAAGGCCTGGAAGGATATCTCTGGTGAGGCCGGTGCTAAGGTCGTGGTCATCCGCTAATTACGGCATGCGCATGAGCCATCTCCAAGGCGACCGGAGACAGCGTGACAACTGGATCGCAATGCTCTGAAAGGCCGCGCCATTATAGTTCGCATATAAGGAGTCATCATATGCGACCACTGATCCTGCTATCCGCCTGCTTCCTCGCCTCTGCCTGCGGCGTCGGCGCGAGCGCTCCGACCGTTATCGATGGGAGCAGCGCTGCGACCTTTGATCAGACGCTACGCGCGGCAAAGGCTGACCTTGGCCCGAAAGATCGTCTCAAATTCGAAGCCGCACTCTCAGAATTCAAGGCTCGGACCTTTGCCAAGGCCAACTCTCGGCAGGAGTATCAGCGTCTACTGCGCAAGGGGCTCGACGGTCTGACGGCACCGCGTGTCGTCGATCAGTTTAACCAGGATGTAGACCGGGTTGGCGGCCAAGCCGCGGATGCCGTGTTCGAAGCCAAGCGAGCTTTGAACCGCAAATAGCCGTTGGCTCAGGTCTACGCTGCGATTATCAAACGATGGATCGCAATCCGCCAGACCCATAATGGTGTGCGCGCCGCAACCTTGCCCGATAATTGCGATGTCAAAGACATGGGCAACCTTGATGAATTGAACGGATACTCGACCTCTCCCGATAGGTGAGTCGGCATTTGGCGCTCGGCCATGCGAAACGGTCAGGTTACTCCCGCAGTTGCGCATTAGGACTCGTGTGAAGGTGACGCCGCGACTCCGGCGCCTGCGTGACCCAATTCCAGCCACTCAGCCCACTAAAGGGCTTTGTTGCACAAAGGGCGTTGGGATTCCCTGTGAGGGTCAGGAAGCGTAGGTGGGATGGATGCCAAAACCGACCATGCCGAAGTACCGCACGACGAACTGGAGCGAGTATAACGCAGCGCTGAAGCGCCGCGGGTCGCTGGAGGTCTGGTTTGACCCGGGCATGGATTGGCTGGCAGCCCCCGATTGGTCGTCGAGGTCGGCCGATGCGGTTTTCGGACAGCGCGATCAGGGTTTGCCTGACGCTGAAGATAGTGTTCGGACTGCCGCTACGGCAGGTGACGGGACTGGTTGCCAGCCTGCTGAAGCTGGCAAAGCTGGATTGGCCGGTGCCGGATTACACGACGCTATGCCGTCGGCAGAAGACATTGGCGGTGTCACTTGATGGTCGCGCCAGTACGGGTGGTCTGCATTTGCTGGTCGACAGTACCGGGATCAAGATGATGGGCGAAGGCGAATGGAAGACGCGCAAGCACGGCGCTTCCTACCGTCGCCAGTGGCGTAAGGTTCACCTTGGGATCGACGCCGAAACCCTGGAGATCCGGGCCATCGAGGTCACAACCAATGCGATTGGCGACGCCGCGACACTGCCGGATCTGCTGGCGCAAATCCCGACGGACGAACGGATTACGATCGTCGGGGGTGATGGCGCCTACGACACCAGAAAGTGTCGGGCCGCGATCGCAGCCCGGGGCGCAGACGCGGTCATTCCCGTACGCCGGGGCGGCCAGCCATGGAAGAAGCCGGCGGCCGGCGCCGATGCTCGCAACGAAACGCTACGCGCGATGAAAAGGCTCGGTCGAACAATCTGGAAGAAGTGGAGCGGCTACCATCGCCGCAGCCTGGTCGAGACGAAGATGCACTGCTTCAAGCTGCTCGGCGAGCGCGTCGCATCGCGCACCTTTGATCGTCAGATTACCGAGCTCAAACTCCGTGCCGCAGTTCTCAATCGATTTTCACAAATAGGAACACCGACCACCATCCGCGTTGCATAGATCTCGTCAGTAAAACCATATTTGTGCTTAATTATCTTTGTGCAACAAAGCCCATCAACTGGGGCATCGCCTGGATCGATCCGGGTGAGTTCGTGATCTCGAGCCCGTTGCCGACGCCGATCCTCGACGCGCTGGTCCGCCACATCGATTTCGGCGCGATGCATATCGGCGACCATTGCAGCGTCCCGCCGCGCATCTCGGTATCGACGCTGCAGGGTGCGGCCGCGACGATCGGCGCGGCGCTGATGCCGATCCACGCGACCGCGGTCGGCTGACGCCCGGTCCCGCCGTTACGACGCCGATCGCGTCGCCGTCGCGGGCATCCGGACCCGCATCGTCGCGGCCGCGCCGAGCACCATCAGCGCACCCGACACATACAGGATGTTGCGCGGGTCACCGCCGAGCAGCGACTGGTAGAAAAGCGGGACGGTCAGGCTCTCGATGATCATCGGGATGACGATGAACATGTTGAAGATGCCCATATAGACGCCGTTGCGTTCGGGCGGGATCATGTCGATCAGCATGACGTACGGATTGCCCATCATGCTCGCCCAGCCGATGCCGATGCCGAGCATCGCGACGAACAGCCCCGCCTCGTCGCGGATGCCGGGGATCGCCAGCATGGCGACGCCCGATGCGAGCAGGCAGCCGGCATGCGCCGTCTTCGCACCGAAACGGCGGGCGACCGGCACCAGCGCGATCGCCGCGACGAACGCGACCGCATTGTAGAAGGCGCCGAGCTGGCCGACGGTCAGTACGGTATCGCGGAACGCGACGCTCTTCGCATCGGCCGTGCCGTGCAGCGAGCGCGCGACCGCGAAGGTAATGAACTGCCAATAGGCGAACATCGCATACCATTGGCACAGCATGGCGAGCGCGAGCTGGCGCATCGGCCGGGGCATCTCGACCAGCGCGGTCTTGAGGTCGCGCAGCGTGCCGCCGAGCGTCAGCGGTTCCTTCGCCAGCCGCGCCTTTTCCTCCTCGGGAAGGGGCAGTTCGGGTACGCGCAGGACCGACCAGAGGATCGTCGCGAGCGACAGCACCGCGCCAATCAGGAAGGCGATCCGCGTGATGTCGGGGATGCCGTTGCCGTCAACCGCATCCTTGTTGAAGCCGATCCAGACGAGCAGCGACGGCGCGAGATAGGACAAGGTCTGCGCAAGGCCGGTGAACGCCGACTGGGTCAGGAACCCCGCGGCGCGCTGATCATCGGGCAGCCGGTCGCCGACATAGGCGCGGTAGGGCTCCATCGTCACGTTATTGGCGGCGTCGAGCACCCACAACAGGCTGGCGGCGACCCACAAAGTCGGGCTGTACGGCATGGCGAGCAGGCACAGGCTGCACAGCACCGCGCCGACGAGGAAATAGGGCGTCCGCCGCCCGATCCGGGTCGAGGTCCGGTCGCTCATCGCGCCAATCAGCGGCTGGATCAGCAGCCCGGTCACCGGACCCGCGAGCCAGAGCAGCGGCAGGCTCGCCTCGTCCGCGCCGAGATAGCCGTAGATCGGCGCCATGTTGGCCTGTTGCAGGCCGAACGAGAATTGCAGCCCGAGAAAGCCAAGATTCATCTCGATGAGGCGGATCAGCGACAGACGGGGTTTGGTCATCGACGCGCCCTTTGTGCGAGTGCCAGCGCGCCGAGCAGCCCGGCACGGTCGCCAAGTCCCGGCGCGACGATCAGGGTGGCATAATCGGGGGTGCCGAAATAGCCGTTCGACATCCGCGCGGCGTGATCGCGAACCCGGTCGAGCAGCCCGGGCGTGCCGAGCACGCCGCCGCCGAGCACGATCCGCCGCGGCGACAGCAGCGCCTGCTGCGCGACGACCAGCTGAGCGAGATAATAGGCGACGATGTCATGCGCGGGATGATCGGGGCCGAGCTCCGACAGCGACGCGCCCCAGCGCGCGGCGATCGCGGGTCCGCTCGCCAGCCCTTCGAGGCAGTCGCCGTGAAAGGGGCAGGTGCCGGCGAAGCCGCGGTCGTCGGGATGCCGGCGGGGGAGGATATGGCCCATTTCCGGGTGGCGGCTGCCATGCACCGGGCGTTCCTCGACCAGCGCACCGCCGCCGATGCCGGTGCCGACGGTGACGTACACCGCGATGTCGGCGCCGGTGGCGGCGCCCCACAGGCTCTCGGCAAGGATCGCGCCGTTGACGTCGGTGTCGAACCCGACCGGGCAGTCGAGCGCGCGTGCGAACGGGCCGACCAGGTCGGTGCCGCTCCAGCCCGGCTTGGGCGTGTCGACGATCCGGCCCCAGCCGGGCGACGAGCGATCAAGATCGACGGGGCCGAACGAGGCGATGCCGAGCGCGTCGAATGCGCCCCATTCGGCTTGCGCCGCGGTGAAGAATTCGAGCGCGGCGCCAAGCGTCTCGTCGGGCGTGGTGGTGGGTATGCGTGCGGTCCGGAGGACGGTGTCGGGATCACGCGCGACGCCGAGCACGAACTTGGTGCCCCCCGCCTCGATGCAGCCGAACAGCGGCGGGGCGGCGGTCATGCCGAGGGTCCTGCCCAAAGCACGCTCCAGGGACCGATCATGGCGTCGTCTCCGATGGGGGTATCCGCCACCCGGTCGTGCCGGCCGGCGAGATCGCCGACCCGGACCGCATGGGGCGAGAAGTTGAGGAAGACGCGGTCGCTGCCACAGGCGATGCCGAGCAGCGCGGGCGTCGACGTGGCGATCGTCGCAGGCGCGCCGGCCCCGCCGCTGGCGATGCGCGCGGCGCGGAGCGCCTGATGTCGCCGGAGATCCGCCGGGCGGCGTCGCGGTCGAGCGCGTCCCAGTCCATCACCGGGCGGTGCAGCCAGCGCCCCTCATGCGCGCGATCGGGATCGTCGCGATAGCTGTGGTCGTTGAGCAGCCCGGCCTCGTCGCCCATATAGAGCGTGGCGAGTCCTCCGCTGGCGATCGACAGCGCGTTGAGCAGCGCGATGCGGCGGAACGCATGCTCGCGCTCCTCATCGGTCCGCGCGGCCTCGAGCCCGGCAAGCGACGCCATCGTCCCGTTCGAGCCGTGCAGCACGGAGCCATCGGACTGGAACGGTTCGCCCCGCGCCCAGCTGCCGTCTGCGCCGTCGAGAAACTTTGCCGCGATGGTCAGCCGCGCGACGGGGTCCGGGTCGATCCGAAGGTCGCCG
>NZ_JRVI01000147.1:0-4063 GCF_000783375.1 Sphingomonas sp. Ant20 | reverse complement strand
GGGCGGAGGCGGCGGTGGCGGCGGCTCCACGTCGAACGTGTTTAACTTTTCGGTGGCCTTTTTCACGTATTGAAACGCGAGGCCGGTGACGAAAGCATAGCCCAAGGCAGCATGAATCAGCGCGACGATGACGATCGCGACGATTTTGCCTGAGGACATCTTCTGGTCAACATAGGCCATTCAGCAACGACACTCCCTTATTCTGTCTGCCTTCACGCAGTCGCGCATGGGGGCAGGCGCAACGCAAACGTGTGCCGTGAAGCAAAAATTCCACGCGGCAGTGCGCAATGTCTATCGCCACGCCATGCGACACGCAAACGCTTTGTCGGACGCAACAAACGTACAAGCGTATGATGGCAATTTTATTTCTGTAACGTTCATCCGCCATCGCGTAGCCCATGGCGATGATATCCCCACGTTCCATCCCACCGCTCATGACCCTGTTCGCCGTCATCGCCGCGGCCCCGATCGTTGCGCAGACGGCCCCCCCCGCCGCGATCCGTGCCGACCGCGCCGCAGCAAAACATCGCCGGCGACTCGACGACGCTGACCCCCGAACAGCTTGATCAGCAATGGGAAGGCGCGCGCGATGCGGTGCCGGTCGGCGCCGCCAGTGCGGGTCCCGTCCAGCCCGCGGCCGCCGACCAGGGCGCGGGCTATGCGGACCTTGCGGATCTCGTTCTCGCCGCGCCGGTGATCGCCGACGCGACGATTCGCTCGACCGCGCGGATCAAGGGCGCAGAGGCGGCGGATGTCGCACCCGGGCTCGTGCGTTTCTATGTCGAGGCCGACGTAACCGCGCTGATTCGCGGCAGTGGTGGTGTGGCCCCAAGACTCGGCTATCTGCTTGATGTTGCGCCGGATTCCAACGGTCGCCTACCAAAGCTGAAAAAGGCGCGGGTGCTGCTGTTTGCACGTACCGCCGGAACGTCGACCGCCCAGATCCAGCTCGTCGCGCGCGACGCGCAACGCGACTGGACGCCCGCTCTCGACGCGCAGGTCCGCCGCATCGCCCGCGAGGTGCTCGCCGCCGACGCGCCGCCCGTCATCACCGGGATCGGCAACGCCTTTCACGTGCCAGGCGCCCTGCCCGGCGAAGGCGAAACGCAGATCTTCCTGACCACTTCGGATCAGCGCCCCGTCTCGCTGTCGATCCTGCGGCGGCCCGGCGAGCAACCCCGCTGGGCGGTCGCGCTGAGCGAGATCGTCGACGAGGCCGCGGCCCCTCCGCCGCGTGGTTCGCTGTTGTGGTACCGGCTAGCCTGCGCGCTTCCCGCCGCGATGCCGGATCGCAGCGCCGCGTCGATGGCAGCCACCGACGCGGTGATCGCGCGTGAGGATTATCAGTTCGTTCTTCGTGCGCTCGGCCCCTGTGGACGCAGCCCGCGGCGCTAACCGGACCACCGAGCGAGGGTCCGATCAGCGGATCTCGACGATCTGCCCGGTCGTCGACAGGGCCGTCTCTAGGTAGCTGATCGCCGCTTCGACATCGGCGGCCCGCGCCCCATTATGGGACAGGACGGCGTTGATTCGCGTCAGCGGCGCCGCCTCGATCGCGAGCGGTGCGATCAACGCGCGGGCCCGGGCGGCAAAAAGCGAATCGCTGCTTTCGCGAATCACGACGACCAGGCTGTCGTCGGTGCCCAGCCGCGCGCGCGCATCGCGCACGCACGCCGCGATATCGTCACGCTCGCTCAAGATCAGCCGCACGATCTCACCGACGATGTCGCACGAGCGTCACGCCGATCGCCTCGCCCGCTTCGGCGATCGCCAGCTTGACGATCTTCACCGCGACCCGCTGAACACGCGCGTCCTGCAGGAACAGCGTCTCGCAGATATGGTCGGCAACGGCCTCGATCAGCGTGAAATGCACGCCCGTCGGCAAGGCCGTGGTCGCGGCATGTTTCAGATCGAGATAGTTTTTCGACGCCGACAGGGGTGTGTCGGGGTCGAACCGGCTCGGGCAGGTGAGATCGACGGTGAGCGAAATCCGCAGCGGCTGGGGCAGATGCGTCTCCTCCGAATAGATTCCGGTGAGCACCTGCACTTCCATGTCGTGCACTTCGAGCTGAAGACTGTCTTGCATCGCCGCGCTCTAGCAGAGCCGCGACCGTAGGGAAGGCCCGGGGCGGACGCGCCGCTGCGCCGGTTCCGCTTGCGTTCGGCGACGTGCTGCGTAAAGCGCGCGGCCCCGGACGTTCCTGCGCCGGCGCTGGAGAAGCCGGTGTTCGAACTCGTCCCCTTGAACGCCGTCCCGGATGCCGAGGTCGAGGCGCTGCTCGACCGCGCGTTCGGGCAGGATCGTCATGGCCGGACCGCCTATATGATCCGCGGCGATGGAACCGCGATCCCGACGCTCAGCTTTGCCGCCGTGTCGGGCGACATGCTGCTGGGCTCGATCCAGTGCTGGCCGATCGCGCTCATGACCGCGCAGGCGGCATTGCCGCTGGTGATGGTCGCCCGGTCGCGGTCGCGCCGGGCCATCAGGGCGACGGCATCGGCCGGGCGCTGGTAGCGCGCGCACTCGAGGTCGCTGCGGCGAGCGATCTGGGCGACGCGCTGATGCTGATCGGCGATCCGGACTATTATGGCCGGTTCTTCGGCTTTTCCGCTGACCGCACAGCCGCGTGGCAGGCACCGGGTCCGGTCGAACGTCACCGGCTTCTTGCACTGGGCGGGGCCGTACCCGACGACGCTGGAATGCTCGGCCCGCGCGCAGGCGCAGCCGGCTGACGATGCCGGAGCGCGGCCTGGCGCTTCGCCTGCCGCCGCGAGACTTTACGAGAGGCCATGCGCGCCCTACCTCGCGCTCATGCCTATGGACCCCCTCCCCGATCTTGCCTCGCTGAGCCTCGCCGAAATCGCCCGGCTCGCCGACGAGCAGAAACTGCCGCCGGTCGACAAATGGAATCCGTCGCATTGTGGCGACAGCGAAATGCGGATCGCGCGCGACGGGACCTGGTATCATCAGGGCACGCCGATCGGCCGCGAGGCGATGGTCCGGCTCTTCTCGACGATCCTCAGGCGCGAGCCATCGGGCGGCTATGTCCTGGTCACCCCGGTTGAGAAGCTCGACATCGTCGTCGAGGACGTGCCGTTCGTTGCGGTCGAGGTAAAGATCGATGGCGAGGGTCCGGCGACCAGGCTGACCTTCCGGCTCAACACCGGCGATCTCGTCACCGCGGGCGCCGCGCACCCGATCCGCTTCGTCGAGGATGAGGACGGCCCGCGACCCTATCTGATGGTCCGTGGCGGGATGGAGGCGGTGGTGGCACGCCCGGTCTATTACGAGCTCGCCGACCGCGCGATCGCGGGCGGCGAGTCGCCGGTCGGACTATGGAGCGACGGCCAGTTCTTCCCGCTCGAACCCGCGATGCCGTCGCCCGAAGACATCGCCGCGTGACGCTCGCCGATCGGCTGCGTAGCGCGCTGTCGCGGGGTGTCGAGCCGGGCATGATCCTGCTGACCGGCGACCGTGACGATATCGATCTGCCGCCCGGCGATACGCTGCTGCCCGCGGCAGTGCTGATCGCGGTGACCGATCGAGCCGAACCCGGGGTGATCCTGACCCAGCGTACCGAGACGATGCGCAAGCATGCGGGCCAGATCGCCTTTCCCGGCGGCCGGATCGATCCCGGCGAGGATATCGTCACCGCTGCGCTGCGCGAGGCCGAGGAAGAGATCGCGTTGCCGCGCGACCGCGTGACCGTCATCGGCCAGGCCGATACCTATCGCACCGTCACCGGCTTTCAGGTGACGCCGGTGATCGGCGTCATCCCCCCCGACCTTGTGCTCCACCCGAGCGAGCCGAGGTCGCGAACGTGTTCGAGGTTCCACTCGAATTCCTGCTAGATTCGGGCAATCATGTCGAAGCCAGCGTCGAGTGGCAGGGTCATGAGCGGCATTATTACGAGATCATCTGGAACGACCGCCGCATCTGGGGCGCGACCGCTGCAATGATCGTCAATCTGAGGCGACGACTGCAATGGGCATGAGCCTTCCCGATGCCGCCTGGCGGACGCGCCCCGGCCTCGCCGCGCTGACCGCCGTGCTGGGCGGCGCG
>NZ_JRVI01000146.1:0-6361 GCF_000783375.1 Sphingomonas sp. Ant20 | reverse complement strand
GCCCGCCGCCGCGCCGACGCCTGCCGCTGCCGCTATCCCAAGCCGCCCTATCCCGTCCAGCGCCAGCCTGGCCGGGTCTTGCGTCGAAGATGACGCCGCGGCCCGATCATGGCGAGACGAGCTACAAGGGGTCGGGCAAGCTGACCGGCAAGCGAGCGCTAATCACCGGCGGCGATAGCGGGATCGGGCGTGCCGCGGCGATTGCCTATGCGCGCGAGGCGCGGACGTCGCGATCAACTACCTGCCGGCCGAAGAACCCGACGCGCGTGAAGTCATCGCGCTGATCCGGGCCGAGGGGCGCAAGGCCGTCGCGATTCCCGGCGACCTGCGTGACGAACGCTTCTGCCGCAAGCTGGTGCAGCAGGCCGCCGAACAGCTTGGCGGGCTCGACATCCTCGTCAACAATGCCGCGCGCCAGCAGACCCGCCCGGGTATCGCCGATATCTCGAGCCAGGATTTCGACGATACGATGAAGACCAACGTCTATGCGCCGTTCTGGCTGACCAAGGCCGCGCTCGAGCGGATGGGTGCAGGCGCGGTGATCGTGAACACCTCGTCGGAACAGGCCGGCAACCCGTCGCCCGACATCGTCGATTATGCACTCACACGCGCGGCAGTGCTGAACTTCACCAAGAGCATGGCAAAGCAAGTCGCGAGCCGCGGCATCCGCGTCAATGCGGTCGCGCCGGGCCCGTTCTGGACCCCGTTGCAGGTCAGCGGCGGCGCGACGCCTGAAAAGCTGCGCAGCTTCGGCGGCGATTCGCCGATGGCGCGTGCGGGCCAGCCGGCCGAAATCGCCGCGCTCTATGTCGCAGCGGCTGATCCGTCGCTCAGCTATTCGACCGGGCAGATCTTCGGGTCGACCGGCGGCAATGGCCAGCCCGCCTGACGAGTGTTGTCGCGCTGGGGCTCGAAGCATCAGCCTCGAGCCCCCAGCGCGACGCCCCTTACTCGACCAGGGCGACGCCATAGCCCGCGAGGTCGAGCGCGCCGGGCAGCTTCCGCCCCGTGAGGACGTCGCGGGCCGTACCCGACTTCGCGCCGGGCATCGCCACGCTCAGCGCACCGGACGTCGTATTGACGTAGAGCGTCCGTCCTTCGACCGTCCGCGCGACCACCCCGTCGGGAGTTGCCGGCCCCGTCTGGATCTTCAGGCGGGCGTAGAGCGACCGGATCAGCGGATCGATCAACCCCGGTTGCGCCGCGGTCGCAAGATAGATCGCCTGCCCCTTGCCGAATGTGTTGACGGTGATCGCCGGGCTCTTGTCGGGCGTGTTCTCGAACCGCGCCAGGACCTTTGCCGTGCTCGGCTCGAGCACCTCGTAATAGGGGTCCGTGCCGCTGAGTTCGCGGCCCTCGAAGCGGACGCGGAGCGGCTGTTCGGATCGGTAAAAGGCGTTGGTCCGCAGCCCAAACACGTCGGTCATGCCGCCCGGCAGGGGCGTGCCGAACCATTTCCCGGTCGCGTCCACCTTCGCCGAATAGCCCGTCATGACGACCGTGCCGCCGCGCTCGACGTAACCCCGTAGCGCCGCCGCGATCTTCGCATCGATCAGATACGCGCTCGACACAATGACGAGCTTGTAGCTGTCGATCGGGTCGTGGCCGATGTCGATCACCGCCGCATCGATATTGTCGCGGTGCAGCGGCGCAAAGGCGGCCTTGACCGCGGTGGTGTAGTCCGTCTTGAAATATTCGGGCGTGGTATTGGGCCCGGGCGGCGGGCTGGTCAGCCACATCGTGTCGAACGAATAATGCACCGCAACCTGTGGCGGGTCGTAGCGGGGGAAACCCATCGTCTGGAGCTGGCGGAACTCGCGTGCGATCTGCGCGAATTCGCCCACCTTCCACGACGGCCGGTCGTCATGGTCGACCAGCCCGAACAAGGCCTGCTCCTCTCCGCCGAGATGAGAATTGAAGGTCCAGGCGAGGACCGTCTGTGCATAATGCAGCAGCCCGAAATACGCCCACATCCGCGACCGCCCGGGCGTGCCGTAATAGCCCCCGCCGCCGGCGGTGAACTCGTTGAACCAGACCGGCGTCTGGTGCCCGGCCCGGTTCATCATGACTTCGAACCCCGCACCGAGCGGGTCGCCGGGGTAAAATCCCTGCGCGCCATAGGTCGAGACATCTTCCCAGGAGCGGAGATAATCGAACCCCTTGGTCCCTGCGGTCGGCCAGAAGTTCGACGCGACCGGCAGGTTCGGGGCAAAGCGCTTGCGGATGGATTCGAGGTCCTTCAACGCGCCGATCGTGTCGTCCGACCAGAAGCGGCGCAGGTCGAGATAGCGCTCATTGGGCCCCGGACCCCGGCCATAGGGCAGGTCGACCTGATCCCAGTCGCCGATCCGGCGGGACCAGCGCTGCGTCGCCCAGGCGGTGTTGAGCGCGTCGATGGTCCCGTATTTCTGCTTCAGCCAGACGACGAACCGATCCCGGTCCGCCGCCGAATAGGACATCTGGCCATTGCCGATCTCATTGTCATAGCCCAGCGCGATCACCGCGGGATGCTTGGCATAACGCTGCATCATCCGTTCGGCGAGACGACCGGCGAGGCGGCGATAATCGGGGTCGCTGATATTGTCCCAGTAGCGCGAGGCGGCGTTGACCCGCACCCCGTCCTGCGTGACGATATCGACGCCGGGATAGCGCTTGTGCAGCCAGATCGGTGCCGGCTGGCCCGGAATGTCGACGATGACCCGGATGCCCGCCGCCTGCATCTGACGCAGCACATCGTCGAAGCGCTCGAAGGTGAACCGCCCCTCTTCGGGTTCGAAATAGTCCCAGGCCAGATCCCCCATCCGGACCATGTTGAACCCGGCCGCTTTCATCACCGCGATATCGCTGGTGATCTGCGCCGGGCTGCGGTCGACGGGCTGATAACAGGTGCCGACGAACAGCTGCCCCTTGCCGGGCCAGCCGGGATGGCCGGCGGCGCTCTGCGCGCCCGCAGGAGCCGCGAGCAGCGCCGGCGCGGCCGTTGCAAGGGTCAACATCAGGGCAATGGATTGCGCGCGGCGACGTAACATGGAGATGGTCGTCCTTATCGAAGCGATGCCCCCCGTCGGGGGGCGCCGGTACTGCGCCAAGCTGGCGAATGGGTGGATCGGTGACGCGGGGACCTGACGCTCAGGCAAAGTCGATCCGGAACGCGCTGGCGTGGCGGGTCGGGAGCGTCGCGGGCACGTCGATCACCAGCGCCTGCCCGGTCTGACGAAAGCGGATCGGCCCGCGATGGCCGAGCAGGCGGACCGCCCGCACCGCGCGCGGCTCGTGCGGGTTGCCAAGCGCCAGCGCGGCGATCGCCACGGTCCCCGCAGGCTCCCCGAGCGTGATCGCGAACAGCTGGTCCTTCTTGGTCGTGAACCGGATATCGCGCGGCGTGTAATCCGCTTTTTCCGAGAACATGCCCGCGGCGGTTTCGGTCGGCCCCTCGCCGAAGATCTTCCAGGGCCGCGTGCCATGGATCGCCGGCGCGTTGACCGCCATCCACGGCGCCAGTTCCGCCAGAAGCGTCTCGGACTCCGGTGGCAGGCTGCCATCGGGATACATCACGACGTTGAGCAGCATGTTGCCGTTCTTGCTTACGATATCGGCGAGCATCGTGACGATCTGGCTGGTCGTCTTGTAGGGGTGGCGGTCATTGAAGAACCAGTCGCCATTCGACGTATCGGTCTGCCACGGCAGCGCATTAATGCCCTTGAGCACCCCGCGCTCGACATCCTCGACCGACGCCTCGCGGTGGAACTCCCCCGACCCCGAATTCTTGCAGGTATAGACCGCATCGAGCCGGCCGCGCCGTGCGATGCTGCCATTGTAGAGATGCGCGACAAGGGCGCGGCCTACGGCCCCGAACGGCAGCCCGCCATCCGAGTAGAGCAGGTCGGGCTGATAGCTGTCGACCAGATCGACGATCCGGTCGAACCAGTGCCGCTGATAGGCGGCGTTCGTGGTGTACCAGGAGGCGGGCGTGTTGCGGTAGGGCTCGTCGCGATTGCCGTGATAGAGATCGGCATTGGCGGGATCGACACCGTCATAGTCCTGCCCGAGCTTCGGCCAGAACTGATCGTACATCTTCTGTGGTTGCCGCCCAAAGTGCAAGATGGTTTGACCTGAGTTTGCGTATGATCGAGTGCGCTCTTCTGTCAGGCCTATTACTGCGGCATTTCAGAAGCCGCTGGCCGGTATGGTGATCCGCGGATCAGGTCCAAATCTGAGTTCCGAGCTTTATGGCTCGCAGATATACGCTGGTTTTCCTGATCCAGATCTGTTCGATCATTTTGCCCATTCGGGTCGTCGCCTTCTCACACCCCCCTTTATCCGGCGATAGGCAGCTGCGGCATGATGATCATGCTGCAGCTGTCAGCACCGAATTCCTGTAGTTCTCGTTTTTCGTGAGCAATGCCCAAATTGTTCGAGCCATCTTGTTCGCTAACGCGATCGCCACAAGCATCCTCGGCTTCCGCGCTGCCAAGCCAGCCAGCCAGGAACCGTCGGGAATCGATTGACGCCCGAGCCAGTTCAGGCGCGACATCGCTCCGATAATCAGAAGTTTGCGAATATCGCCTTGCCCTCCTTGGAAATTCGGCCTAGCCGTTCTTTACCTCCGGAAGAGAATTGGCGGGGAACAAGGCCAAGCCATGCAGCAAAGTCACGGCCGGATCGAAAACTCTCCATCGGTGGAGCAAAGGCTTCGACTGCCAAAGCGGTCATTGGACCAACCCCAGGTATTGTCTGCAAACGCCGCGCTGTATCGCCTTCTGCTGCGAGGTCTTTTTTATCTTTGCCGTACGGGCATCGATGCGGACTGTCTGTTCAGCGATTTGCTTCATCAAGTCGCGTGATTCCTCGCGCATGAGTTCGGGGCAGGTCGCAGTTTGGCGCCGTTAGTATGTCTTCGATTTTTAGTAAGCCAGCGAATTCCCTGAGGTACGACATGACCGTATTCATAAAGACATGCGCGAAGTGCGTTGATTAACTCCGTACGCTGGCGAACGAGCCGTTCCCGGCCGCGAAATAAAATGGCCCTACTTTGCTGTTCTTCGGACTTTGGCTCAACGAAGCGCATCTCAGGGCGTTGGGCAGCAATGACGATGGCCTCGGCATCTGCCGCATCGTTCTTTTGACGCTTTACAAACGGCTTCACGTAATGCGGGGCGATCAGTCTGACCTTATGCCCAAGCCGACTTATCTCGCGAGCCCAGTAATGCGCGCTGCCGCAAGCTTCCATAACGACCACGGCGGGAGCCTGTTTGGCCATAAACTCCGCAAAGCCCTGCCGCGACAGCTTTTTCCGATACATCGGTTGCCCCGACATCGACGTGGCGTGAAGCTGAAAAACCGACTTTGCCAGGTCCACTCCGATCATCGTATCCGTAGTCACGATTGCCGTCCTTTCCGCTAAGTGATTCAACCTCGCTAATTTGGCACATTCCGATGCCGTCTGGGGAGGGCGGCAACCACCCCATCTGGCCGGTCGCATCGATGGGGCGGCGGGAGGCGCACCGCCCCCCGCCGCAGCACCCGATCAGATCCGCGTGTCGCCCGCATAGGCGAACAGCAGGTCGGCATCGTCGCTGGCCTCGATCCGCTCGGACCCGGTCACGGTCACGCATTCGCCCGCCTTGAACGCGACACCCGCGACGCTGCCCGATCCGGTAATCGGGATCAGCCAGGCGGTCCGCCCCTCGGGCAGGGTCACCGCATGCTCGCCACCGGTCCAGCGCTCGAGCACGAACTTGGGGCCTTCGACCTGGATCGTCCGACCTTCGGAGACGACGCCCGGCGACACGATCGGCTGATAGGGCACCGGATCCGAGACCGCGATGCCGTCGTCGAGGTGCAGTTCGCGGTCGCTGCCATAATCATAGATGCGATAGGTGGTTTCCGAGTTCTGCTGAACCTCGATCACCGTCAGGCCGCCGCCGATCGCGTGGATCGTGTCGGAGGCGCAGTACATGAAATCGCCCGCCTTGACCGGCTTCCAGTAAAGCTTGTCCTCGATCGTGCCGTCGATCGCGGCCGCGCGCAGGTCGTCGCGCGACATCGGCGCCTTGGTACCGACGGCGATCGTCGAATCGGGCTCGGCGGCCAGCACCGTCCAGCATTCGTCCTTGCCCCGCGGCAGGCCGCGCGCATGCGCCTGGTCGTCGTCGGGATGGACCTGCACCGACAACTTCTCGCTGGTGAACAGATATTTGATCAGCAGATCGGGGGTCGTGTCGCCGGGTTCCTGGAACCAGACCTCGCCGATCGCCGGCGCATCCGGGGCGGGATCGTCAAAGCCGGGCACAGTGTGTGGCGCCCCACGAGGGCTGTTAAGCAGGGTGGCGGGCTTCAGCAGGGTGGCGGGCATCAAACG
>NZ_JRVI01000145.1:0-2202 GCF_000783375.1 Sphingomonas sp. Ant20 | reverse complement strand
ACCGGCGACTGGGACCGCCGCGCCACCGCGCTCGTGACGGACAAGGTCTATCCCGCGCTCGACCGCCAGATCGCGCTGGTCAAGCAGCTCCGCACCGCGGCCCGCGCCGAGGCCGGTCTCTGGGCGGTCCCCGGCGGCGACGCGATCTACGCCGCCGCGCTCGCCCAGGCGACCACCACCAACTTCACCCCCGACGAGGTCCACAAGCTCGGCCTCGACCAGGTCGCGCAGATCGGCGCCGAACTCGACACCATCCTCAAGGCGCAAGGCCTGACCAAGGGCAGCATCGGCGCACGCCTCGCCGCCTTCAACGCCACCCCGGCACAGCTCTATCCCGACACGCCCGCCGGCCGCACCGACCTCATCGCCGGGCTCAACACCGGGCTCGCCGCGATGCAGGCCAAGCTCCCCCAGGCGTTCATAAACCCGCCGTCTGCCCTGCTCCAGATCCGCGCGGTCCCGACCGATATCCAGGACGGCGCCTCGAACGGCTATTACCGGCTCGCCGCGCTCGACGGCTCGCGCCCCGCCATCTACTTCATCAACCTGAAAAGCGTCGCCGACTGGCCCAAATACACTTTGCCCTCGCTCACCTATCACGAGGGCGTGCCGGGGCATCATCTCCAGCTCAGCCTCGTCGCCGGGCTCGACACGCCGCTGCTGCGCAAATTCTCGTTCTTCGGCGCCTATGTCGAGGGCTGGGCGCTCTACGCCGAACAGCTCGCCGACGAGCTCGGGGGCTATGCCGGCCCGATCGAACGCGCCGGCTATCTCCAGTCCTTCCTCTTCCGCGCCGCGCGCCTCGTCGCCGACACCGGCCTCCACGCCAAGCGCTGGACGCGCGAACAGGCGACCGACTATTTCGTCGACACCGTCGGCTTCGCCCGCCCCCGCTCGCAGCGCGAGATCGAGCGTTACTGCACGATGCCCGGCCAGGCCTGCAGCTACAAGCTCGGCCACATCAGCTGGCTCCGCGCCCGCGACACCGCGAAGAGGATTTTGGGCGACAGGTTCGACGTGAAGCAGTTCCACGAGGTGCTGCGCGACGGCGCCGTCCCCCTCACGATCCTCGAACGCCTCGTCGAAGCCCGCGCCACCGCGCTGGCCAAGGCCTGACGCATAATCCTTCCCCAAGAACAAACGATGACGCCGCGCGCGGGGGCGGCTAGAGAGCGGGGATGCACCGTCCCGCGCTCTCCGTCGTCGTCCCCTGCTACAACGAGGCCGCCTGCCTCGACCTCCTCCACGCGCGCATATCGGGCGCGGCGCAGAGCGCGGTCGGCGAGGATTACGAGATCGTCCTGATCAACGACGGCTCGCGCGACGAAAGCTGGTCGGTGATGCAGCGTCTCGCCGCCGCCGATCCCCGGCTCGTCGCGATCAACCTGTCGCGCAACCACGGGCATCAGCTCGCGCTCACCGCCGGGCTCGATCTGTGCGCGGGCGAGCAGATCCTGATCATCGACGCCGATCTCCAGGATCCCCCCGAGCTCCTCCCCCAGATGCGCGCCGCGATGGCCGAGCAGCAGGCCGACGTCGTCTACGCCGTCCGCCGCCAGCGCGCGGGCGAGACGGTGTTCAAGAAGGCCACCGCCGCCGCCTTCTACCGGCTGCTGACCAAGATGACCGACACGCCGATCCCGGTCGACACCGGCGATTTCCGGCTGATGAGCCGGCGCGCATTGGACGCGTTCCTGTCGCTGCCCGAACAGGCACGCTTCATCCGCGGCATGGTCGCCTGGATCGGCTTCCGCCAGGTCCCCTTCGCCTATGACCGCGCCGAGCGGCATGCGGGCGAGACCAACTATCCGCTCACCAAGATGATGCGGCTCGCCTTCGACGCGGTCACCGGCTTCTCGACCGCCCCGTTGCGCTTCGCCAGCCATGCCGGCCTCGCACTCACCGGCGTCTCGCTGCTGCTGTTCGTCTACATCGCGATCGGCTGGCTCTCGGGCAGCGCGGTGCAGGGCTGGACCTCGACGATGCTGGTGACGGTGTTCCTCGGCGCGGTGCAGATGTTCGTACTCGGCATGATCGGCGAATATCTCGGCCGGCTGTATGTCGAATCCAAACGCCGCCCCCTCTACATCGTCGCCGACATCGCCGGCCCGATCCAAGGCAAGGCCACCCTAGGCTTCCGCGCCGAACCCACGGAAACCCCCCTCACGTAACCCAAAAGCCCCTCCCCTTCAGGGGAGGGGA
>NZ_JRVI01000144.1:0-14552 GCF_000783375.1 Sphingomonas sp. Ant20 | reverse complement strand
ACCGGGCCGAATGCGGCGCGGGTGATGCTGCTGACCGACGGCGACAGCATCGTGCCGATCCGCCGGACGCGCGACGGCCTGCCCGCGATCGCGGTCGGGCGCGGCGACGGCATGCTCGACGTCCGGTCGGTCAACGCGACCAACGTCAAGTTCAATGCGGGCGACCTGTTCGTCACGTCGGGCGTCGGCGGTCTGTATTCGCCCGGCATCCCGGTCGCGCGGGTGATGACCGCGGGGGCGGATTCGGTGATGGCGCGGACCTTCGCCAACCCCGACACCTTCGATTTCGCGGTGGTCGAGCCCGGCTTCATGCCGGTGCCGCCGCCGCGCGCCCTTGCGCCGTCCGACAATAGCGCCAAGTGACTGCCAAACCACCCTATCCCGTCTTCCCCCAGATGATCGACCAGCCGTGACCACCCGCAACAGCGTCGACTATAAGCCATTCGAACCGAAGGTCGCAGGCGGCCGGGCGCGGGCGATCCCGTGGCTGACCGTCATGGCGGGATCGCTGATGACGATCGTGCCGCTGATCGCGACGATCCCGATCCTGCCGCCGTTCGGGTTCGTCATGCTGCTCGCATGGCGGCTGCTTGCGCGCTACGCGCTGCGCCCCTGGGCGGCGGCGCCGCTCGGGCTGTTCGACGACCTGCTCAGCGGGCAGCCGCTGGGCAGCGCGGTGCTGCTCTGGTCGCTGGCGTTCGTGGCGATCGACATGATCGAGCAGCGGCTGGTGTACCGCGATTTCTGGCAGGACTGGCTGATCGCGAGCGGCGGGATCGCGTGCTGCGTGATCGGCGGGCGATTTCTGGGCGTACGGGTCGGCACGCATGTCGACACCGTGCTATTGGCGCAGATCGTGATCACCATGATGCTCTTCCCGTTGGCGGCACGGATCGTCGCGACGATCGAACGACGCAGGTCCAGGAATGAAGCGGGTTTCCAAATGAGACGGCCGCCGCGTGTCGTGACCGAGATGTCGCAAGCCTATAGTTTCTCGCGTCGTGCCTGGATGCTGGGCGCGGTGCAGGGTGGCGTCGGGCTGATGCTGGCCGGGCGAATGGCCTGGCTGTCGATCGCGCAGAACGAACGCTACACGATGCTGTCCGAGAGCAACCGCGTGAACATGACGCTGTTGCCACCGCGGCGCGGCTGGATCGTCGACCGCCACGGCGTGCCGATCGCGAACAACCGCACCGATTTCCGCGTCGACATCATCCCCGACCGGCTGCGCGACAAGGAGCGCGTACTGCCGCTGCTCGGCCGCATCCTCCAGCTGCCGCCCGAGGAGATCGAGCGGATCGCGATCGACCTCGACCATGCCGCCGGGTTCCAGCCGGTCCAGGTCGCGGAGAATCTCGACTGGGAGCGGTTCGCAGCCGTCAGCCTGCGGCTGCCCGAGCTGCCCGGCGTCGCGCCGACGCGCGGCTTTGCGCGCAACTATCCCGCGGGCGCTGCGGTCGCGCATCTGACCGGCTATGTCGGCGTGCCCAATGCCGAACAATACAAGAAGACGCGCGACCCGCTGCTCGTCACCCCCGGCTTCAAGCTCGGCAAGGACGGGCTCGAGAAGATGCTCGAACCCGCGCTGCGCGGCGAGGCGGGCGCCAAGCGGGTCGAGGTCACCGCGCGCGGCAAGCTGGTCGCCGAGCTCGCGACCAAGCCCGACGTGCCGGGCAAGACCGCGCGGCTGACGATCGACGCGGGACTGCAGGAATATGCCGCGCGCCGGCTGGGCACCAATTCGGGGTCGGTGGTCGTCATCGACTGTCGCACCGGCGAGATGCTCGCGATGGTGTCGATGCCCGCCTACGACCCCAACAGCTTTTCGGACGGGATCAGCCATCTCGAATGGCAGATGCTGAGCGACGACGATCACGTGCCGCTGATGAACAAGGTCACGCAGGGGCTGTATCCGCCGGGCTCGACGGTCAAGCCGATGAACGGGCTCGCGCTGCTCCATGCCGGCGTCCCGGCCGACGCGCGGGTCAATTGTTCGGGCGCGATGCGGCTGGGGACCAGCGTGTTCCATTGCCACAAGCGCGGCGGGCACGGGCCGCTCGACCTCAAGAACGCGATCATGCAGAGCTGCGACATCTATTTCTACGAGATGGCGCGGCGGGTCGGCTATGCCGCGATCGCGCCGATCGCGCGGACGCTGGGCATGGGGCAGAAGTTCGACCTGCCCTTTTCGACGCAGCGGTTCGGGACGATGCCCGACCCCGACTGGAAGCTGCACAAATACAAGCGGCCCTGGACGGTCGCGGATTCGCTCAACGCGTCGATCGGCCAGGGCTATGTGCTCGCCAACCCGTTGCAGCTGGCGGTTATGGCGGCGCGGATCGCGTCGGGCCGCGACCTGCAGCCAAGCATTCTCGCCAGCCAGGTCCACCGCGATGCGCCCGCGCTGGCGATCGATTCGGAAAATCTGGCGCGGGTGCGCGAGGCGATGTTCGGGGTGATCAACCAGGGCGGCACCGGCGGCGCGGCCAAGCTGCTGATCCCGGGCGTCGCGATCGCGGGCAAGACCGGCACCGCGCAGGTCCGCCGCATCACCATGGCGGAGCGGCGCTCGGGCGTGCTCAAGAACGGCCAGCTGCCGTTCAAGCTGCGCGACCATGCGCTGTTCATCGGCTTCGCGCCCGCGGACAACCCGCGCTACGCGCTTGCCGTGGTGCTCGAGCATAACGGGCATACGGTGCGCAACCTCGACACGCCGATGATCGGGCGCGACATCATGACCTATATGCTCGACCGCGAGCGCGCGCTGAAGTCGCTCGCCGAGGTCGAACCGACCTGGGGCGGCGACATCAGGACGCGGATGGCGGCGACCGCGGCGAGCTATCGCGCGGCGCAGAGTGCCCCGCCCGCCGCGATCGCGACCAAGACCGACGCGACCGTGCCGAGCGACGCCCCGGCGGTCGAGAACGCCACCGATGTCGCCAACCGGACCCAGGCGGATCTGGCCACCGCGGGCGGCGGGGTCGCGGAAGACGGAACCACGGAGCGCGGCCAATGACATCGCGGATCATCCCCGAACAGCTTGCCACCCTGCCCTGGCGGACGTTGCTGCTGGTCACGGCGATCGGGACCTTCGGGCTGGTCGTGCTCTATTCGGCGGCGGGCGGCTCGCTGCGCCCCTGGACGCTGCCGCAGGGCATCCGCTTCTTCATCCTCCTGGCAGGCTCGGTCGTGCTCTCACGCATCCCCGAGCGCGTCTGGAAGGCGGCGGCGTGGCCGACCTATGGTGCGCTCGTCCTCGCGCTCGTCCTCGTCGAGCTGCTCGGCGCGGTGCGCGGGGGCAGCCAGCGCTGGCTCGATCTCGGCTTCATCCGGCTGCAGCCGTCCGAATTGATGAAGCCGGCGATCGTGCTCGCCTGTGCGCGCTTCTACGACATGCTGCCGCCCAACGAGACGCGGCGGTTCGCGGCCGTCTGGCCCGCCGCGGTGCTGATCGGCATCCCCGCGGCGATCGTGATGAAACAGCCCGATCTGGGCACCGCGCTGATGATCTGCGCGGGGGGCGCGACGGTGATGTTCCTGGCGGGCATTCCACTCAGGCTGTTCGTTGGCGGCGCGGTGGCCGCGTCGGTCGCGATCCCGCTCGCGATCAACTTCGCGCTGCACGATTATCAGCGCAATCGCATCCTGATCTTCCTCGATCCCGAAAGCGATCCGCTGGGCACCGGCTATCATATCAGCCAGTCGAAGATCGCGATCGGATCGGGCGGGCTGTGGGGCAAGGGGTTCCTCAACGGCACGCAGAGCCATCTCGACTATCTCCCCGAGGGGCATACCGACTTCGTCTTCGCGACGATGGCGGAGGAATGGGGGCTGGTCGGCGGCTGCCTGCTGATCCTCGCCTTCCTGCTGGTGATCCGCTGGGGGATTGAGGTCGGGCAGCGCGCGCAGTCGCGGTTCGCGCGGCTGGCCGCTGCGGGGCTCGCCACGACGATCTTCTTCTATGTCGCGATCAACCTGATGATGGTGATGGGCCTCGCCCCCGTGGTGGGCATCCCGCTGCCGCTGTTCAGCTATGGCGGGTCGTCGCAGATGACCGTGCTGCTGTGCCTGGGGATATTGATGTCGATCGACCGGGAAAATCGCAAGACGACCCGCTGGTAAGCAGAAAAAGACAGCAATTTGGACGAAAGGGGGTTGCGGCCCCCGATGAGTCTGCTAACAGCGCGCCTCCAGCAGCGGGGCGCCACACCAGGGCGCCACTCAAAACCGCCCCGGAATGGACGCATAGCTCAGTTGGTAGAGCAGCTGACTCTTAATCAGCGGGTCCTTGGTTCGAGCCCAAGTGCGTCCACCATCCTCCACCGCAGAAAACAAATGTTTTCCACTGCGGCGGAGTCATGTCTGTTCGACATGGTCTGATCTGTCTTCCGACAGTTTCTCTCCCAACTGAATGATATGCGCCTGCCGCGCGACCGCGATCTTTCGCGCCTTGTTCGCGATTGGCTCGCTGCAGGTTCGCATGACGTTGAGCATCGCGTGACCGGAGATCGGCCGCACGACCGGGTTGCCCGTCTTCGACTGTATCAGGGGGCCTACTCGCCTAGCTGAGCCCCTGCCCGCGCGATCGCGCGGTACCCTGCGCCTGTGGCATCCTTGGAGCCGAATACGTCCCAGACGCGCCGGCAGCGGCGCTCCGACTAGGTCATTGGGTCGCAGTCCCTGCCCGTCCCAGCTGGGGCGGCATCGTGACGAGCAGGGAACCCTTGCGGGGAGGCGAGGCCTCATCGGCCGGATGAGGCTTTGTGGTTAAGAAATGGTTACGCCCTCGACCGGAGCGCCGTTTGTACGCACGGTGACGCTGGTCGAAGGCCGTGGCACCTCGGCACGGATCGACTTCGGTAATGTCCCGACCATGACGGGACAGATGATGTGGAGTAATAGCTCGTCCGCATCGCGCATCGGCCCCGCCTCGCGGGTGGTCGCAAGCATGCGTTCATATTCGGCAACTGCGATGGCTGAACCGCTTCTACGGCTCACCATCGCTGACCTTGCCGATCTCTCAGCTGTGCACCTGACGTCTGTTGCCAGTGACAGCCGGGCTCGACTCTGACTTAGATATAGGCCGCGTCGTACCATGGCCCTGGTATTTCTCGCCTTTCACGCTGCTGCGATTGAACATGCCGAGATCTCGGTTGCCCGCCTTCATACTGCTCGGCATCCGCTGGCAGTAACCACGATCCTGGTTTGTCGATCCAGCGCCATGTGGTGTCGAAGCCTTGTCGCGCATCGTGAACTCCCATTAACCCTATTGTTTAACTCTTTACACATTCGCGTTAATTGCGACGTAACTGAGTTCGTCAGAGTCCAAGAATTGAGCGGCGCATTGGTTCCGACCGAAAATTCCGGTAAATTTAGCGAGCAACCAAAGTACCATAGTGCGCTTGGTGCCGTGATACCCAGGGCCGAGGACGTGGCGAGCCGGGCAGGCCCCAGGGTCGCAACGAGCGCCTGTTCGAGCAAGCCGCGATCAACCCGCATCGTGGTTCGCGGTCGCTGATGGGCAAGCGCAAGGTTTTGCCAAACCGTCTCACATCCCTGCGGCCGGAGCTCGGTTCGTTGCCGCCTGTCGAGCGCATCCGACACCCGATCGTGCTTGAATGTCCGCCATGGTCTGCGACGGTCCGCTACGACGGGCGTTGGCCCCTGCCATGCCATCAGGCGGGGGCCGGACTGGCGAAACTCGGTACGCCCGACATGGGCATCACCTGCCTTTATGGTGGACGATTAGCGCCCCGTCAGCCGCTCATCATAGCTCGAGGTCGGCGCCGTGAAGAGCGCATCGGGAGGCTTATAGGGATCCTAGGACCCGAATGCTTTGCGGGCCTAACCATGGTCGACTTGGACATTCTTACCAAGAGAACGCACCATGGGTGACCGGGAAAACCGCGCATACAAGAAGCGCTACGCCAAGGGCCGCACCGCTTACGGCCGCGATCGCGCAAAGGGCGCTGATGCCAATGGCGGCACGTTCAACACCTCCCTGACGAAGCGGTACGCGGGCTATTATGACGCGATGTGACCAAGGTGCCCGGTTCGAAAGAGCCGGGCGCTTTACATGGGGCGGCCCTGCGCATGTTCCCTGAAAACGCTTGGGCCATTCCAATCAATTTGAACGGCACTATTCAGCAGACGCGCTCGCGTTATGCCCGATGTTAATAGCCGCGCATGATCTAAAATGGGAAACCTAAGGTAAGAATTATTTTGCGATCATGCTCCATCGAACCGTATGGGCCGGAGAACAAAGAAAAGGCCGGGGGGCGTATAGTGACATCGAGCAGCGGCATCGGAACAGAATTTAGGCAGGACACTGCAAGGAAACCGGGCCAGATCGATGCAATACAAGCCCTGCGGGCGTTTGCGGCTCTCGCGGTCGTTGCGCATCATGCGTTCCGCGCCACGACGCTGCATGACGCGCCCCCGGGCGCTTACGCACCGCAAAGCTGGATTATCCAAGCCGGGGCTGCCGGCGTAGACGTCTTCTTCGTCATCAGCGGCTTTCTGATGGCATTCATTTCTCAGAAATTTTTCCTAGGCCGGAATTCGCCTGCTGACTTCATGATCGACCGGATCGTGCGCGTCTGGCCCCCATATGCATTGGTCACCTTGGTGGCGTGCGCCCTGATCGCTGCGAGGTCTGGCTTCGGCCCGGAGCTCGCTATGCCACGCCTATTGACGATCTTTTTCATCCCCTCATTCGACATATCAGGCAACCTGCAGCCAATTATCGGGCCGGGGTGGACGCTATGTTATGAGATGATGTTCTACGCCTGCTTTACTCTCGTAATCGCAAGTGGCCGCAAGCACGCCATACTGAAGCTTTCCATTTTAATCGGCGCTCTATATCTTTTGGGTGTCTTTAGCACCAATAAGGTAATGCACGTATTCTTAGCCGAGCCTATCGTTTTCGAGTTCGTCGTCGGTGCGCTCATCGGCTTCAGGTTTAGGGAGACAAATCAGAAGGTGCGTTTGCCGATCGTGTGGATCGCTGCTGGCTTGATGGGCATGCTCGTCGGAGTATATGCTGACATTCCCCTGCAATACCGGGTGTTCACCTACGGCATCCCAGCGACCCTGCTGTTCGTCGGGTTTCTGTCTCTAAGCGATAACATCCGGTGGCCCTCGGCGCTGCTCTTCATCGGAAATGCCTCATACGCTATCTACCTGACGCACATACTCGTGATCTATATGTTCACTCGTCGCATGCCCATCTTCGTAGAGCACGGGTTGGAACCGCTCGCCGTCTATGGGGCATCGTCGATTGCGATATTGGCCGCCATCGTCGTCGGTTCGCTATTCTACATGGCTGTCGAAAAGCCGGTGTTGCGCTTATCTCAGCACCTAGTTGCTGGTCCGGCAATGGCGCGAACGCGGCCTTCAAGAAGCGCACCTGCAACTGCCGTGAATGGTGCAGAATAGCAGAAGGGCTAATATTGCAGCAGCGCCTCGTCCCCAGGCAGGTAGCGCTCTTCGGTCAGGTCCAGTGACCGGACTGTCGACGACCTGGCCGCGTCGCGGTGCAGCCACCCCGGCGGCGCGGTCTTCGGCCGCTTGCCGCACTCACCGCAACGGAAGAACCGGGTCAGCCTCGGTCCCCCGGTAGGCTTCGAGGTTGACCTCCGTATGCCGTCCACAGCCATAGATCAGATCTATGGTCTGGATATCGAGGGGCCGCATGTTTTCAAGGTCCATGGGGAGCGGGATCGACCACTGCAGTCGCGCCTCATCGACCGCGTCGACCGCTGCCGCGATGCGCGCCCAATCAGCCTGGTGGAGATCATCCTCTAAGGTATCGAGCAGCGTGGCGACAACAGGCGCAGACGCCAGCGTGCCATGCTTCTCACGGCGGAGGATGTCTCCGCCATGGAGGGCAACGGCTCGCGATCAGTCGCGACGTCGGCGTGTCAATTTTCTCAGCTGGGCTTGATTGAGTTCCCGGGTCCGCTTGCGATCGGCGATCAACGCCCGCCGAAGCGCTGCACCGTGCAGCGGCTGTGCAATCCACCTTGACGACCGCGCGCGCGCAGGCCGCGCCTTACGTCTCGCGGGTGAAAGCCTCCGTGCCTTTTTGAGCATTGACGCTCGAGCCTGGCTCAGTGCGGCATTGGCCTTCTGCGCCACGGGAGTGTTGCCACCGTCAGCGGGAACTGCGGTCGAGATGGCGGCTGTCTGCGGTCTGACAGGCGGTGCGATGGGGGGCTTTTGGGGTTTGGGCGACGGGAGCCTTGACCAGAGCCGGGCGGGGATCTGCCTGGCGGGTGTAATAGGCTGCGCCAACCGTGCTCATGATCCCCAGAACGACCGCGGCGATCGCCGAATATCGTGCCGTACGGATGCTTCGTTGGTTACGGGCCGTGAGGACCGACAAACGCTTGTCGATGTCCTGACGCTGGTTCGCGAGCGCCCAGAGCGCCGCGTTGCTCCCGATCCTCGCGCCGTAGTGCGAACCCGGAATCGTGCTCGCGGCGACCAGATATTCTCGATCGGCCGGCTCGATGGCCGGCGGTTGCAGGGGAGGATCGTCGGGGAGTGCTTCCGCAGACCGGGTTGCCGTTGAGGGAGATTCGCTGCTTGCCATGGCAAAGCTACGTATCAGATTGAATTAGGTTTTATGCAGCCAATCGGTCCCGACATAGCACACCGACGCCAATACTCCCCGGATGGCAGGCCGGGTCCTGCTTCAGGCCGCGACCGTTCCTCGTGGCGCAGGGCCATTCGATCGGGACGGCTGGGGCTTGGGCGCGGTGGCCGCCATATAGCCGACCAGCATCCACAAGGGGGCGGCGACCTTCATCGAGAAGATCGCGGTGCCGCCGATCATCATGTTGGCGAAGAGATAGACCGCGGTCGCCCAGGCGCAGCGCTTCGAGGCGGTGTCCGTCGCGCGCTGGCCGAGCGAGAAGAACAGCCAGATCGCGATCAGCCCGAAGATCGAACTCGACGCGGTGACATAGCCGAAGCCGGTATCCATCAGATGCCGCGCCTTCATCGCATTCGCACCGAATATGGTCGGAATGTCGAGCTTACGCAGCGCCTCGGTGGTGATGCCCAGTCGGCCGATCAGATCGTCGGTATGCTCAACATTGTCACCGACGACGAGAAACGCCAGCAGGACCAGGACCGGTGCAATTAGGAGGGTGAACCACCGCGACAGATGGGGAAATATGAAATATCCCATCATCGTCACCACCGCCAGCGCCGATGACGTCCGCGTGTTGTTCGAGAGCAGGATCAGCAGGATCGTCGCCACCATCGTCGTCCGGATGGCGACGCTCAGCCGCCCCCATGTGGCGACGAGGAAGACGCAGAGGATTCCGGCGAAGTTCGCGTTCGAAACCTGCTCCAGGAACACCGACGAGGTCCGCGCGCCCGAAAACACGCCAAAGGAAAAGCGCGATTCGAACCCCGCCGCATTGTTGAACAGGCCGGTCTCGTTGAACTCGCTCACCTCCATGCCGCGCGTTGCCGCATAGTAATTGCCCGGCTGGAACACCGACACATAGGCGGTCGGGAAGGCGATCTCGAAGATCAGCACCGTCAGCGTGATGATCGTGAGCAGCGCAAAGGCGAGATGCACCTGGGGAAAGCTGCACCGACGGCCGAGCAGGAAGAAGGACGCGATGATCGCGACGTTGCGAAAGGCATCGGGGAACACCGCATCGCTCGCGAGCGACGTGAACACCGCAAGGAGCGCAAACAGGTAGAGCAAGCCGATCGCCGGAGCGTCTTCGCCGTCTGGACGGCGCTTGAGCAGCGCCAGCCCCATCGCGCCGCCGAGCAGCAGCCCCTCCATCGCGATCGGCGCCGCGGACGTGAGGCCCTTCACATGCGCGCTGATGATCGCGAGCATCGCATTGTACAGGCTCGCGGAGACGACGAGCGTGACCGCGAGGATCCCGAACCTTTGATCGCTGATCAGCGCCTTGCCGCCGGGTGGCGCCGCCGTCTTGGGCCGCGCCCTGACCCCGGTGATAGGTTGTGAAGTCTTCATGGTGTCACCGTTTGCAGTTGGTGCGGATAATCGAGGCCGACGCGCCGCTCGAGGAACATTCTACGGCTGCGCGTCGATGGCCAGCCCTAAATCCCGGCTCAGGATGTGCCCAGTTCGGCGGCGGCGGGCGGCTTGCGGCCACCGCGCAGCAGCCTGTTCATGCCCTTGAGCAGCGGGAGTTCGATGGTCCGGTGGACGACGATCCCGGCGACGCTGCTGACGACGAGCGCGAGGATAACGAAGACGGCACCGTTCGCCATGCCCAGATCGAGACCGACGACATGGGCCGCGACGCGGGTGCCCGCGATCACGAAGATATGGCTGAGATAGATGCTGTAGGACGCGTCGCCGAGCAGGGACAGTTTCGGCAGGTCGGGCAAATGGCCCGAGATCTCGATCTGGAGCGCCGCGCACAGCAGAATGACCGCGGGTATGCCGAGGACAATGAATTGCGAGACGGAAGGCCTTTCGAGATCCATCCAGAACAGCATGGCGAACGCGCCAAGCCCTGCCACCGCCCAGATGCCGGGCGACAGGCGCGGAAGACGGCGGATCGTACACGCCAGAACAATCCCCGCGAGAAATTCGGCGAGGCGGTCCGTACCGTAGAAGGCCGCGGTCGTCCCGGAGAGCCACGTCTTGGCCGACACGTACACGAGCGCCAGCAGCACGGCGACGAACAGGGGCCTGAGCGACTGCCTGACGGCCAGCGCGCACGCAAACACCGCGTAGAACATCATCTCGGTATTGAGCGTCCAGCCTGGAACGATGACCGGTGTCAGGACCTCCGCATTGGTCGCGGCAACGGCCGGGTTCCAATAGGGGAGAAACAGGAGCGAGAAGCCGAGATGCGGGAGGTCGAACTTGGTCGACCGCAACAGATCGCCGAAGAACAGCGCGACCATCGCGGCAAATATCGTCAGGACCCAGTAAAGCGGCGCGATCCGGATCAGGCGCTTGACCAGGAAGTCGCCAATGCCGACCTTGCGGTCCCTGGTCGTCCACCACATGACGAACCCGCTCAGGACGAAGAATATGTCGACGCCGAAGGATCCGGACAGCGGAAGTTCGCGAATATTCGCCACCTGCTCGACTTGTACGACCGCGTGGAAATAGACGACGGCCAGTGCAGCGACACCGCGCAGATATTGCAAGGACGACAGGTGCATCCCGGATTTTGGTACGGAGGTCACTGATTGTCCGCCTTACAGTTTAAACAGGTTTACTAGCCCTGCGGCACGCGACCGGTGCTGCAGGACAGGATATTCAACTATTATACGCTCAGAATTGGGCATCTGACGGGGTACAACCTCAGAGTCATAGGGTGCTCGTCGAACCACGTCGGCGGTTCAGCGCCATGTCGACGGGCTTAAAACCGCGTTATCAGATAGATAGAGGGCATATCTGACCGCACGCTGGTCCCCATCCGGTGTCGTGAGCGGGCTTCTGGCATAGAATGGCGCTGACTTCCACGGGATTCCCGGCGTCGGCGCGACCCGGAATGGCACTGACCGCGGCGGACAGGCGTGTCGTCGCATCGAAGCATCTGGTTACCGGACGATTCACTTTAGCGATGATCTCGGCCATGTTCATGCCGGACACGCGCCACCTGTGTCACACGAGTCGACGGCATCTCTCGAGCTCTGTCAGTAATTGTGACGCTCTCGATAATTATTCCACGGCAACGTCTTGTTGCGGAAGAAAAATTTAACACAAATTGGCTATTTGAGGGATCGCACTGTGCTTCACATCGAGAGCACGGCATTCCATCCAAACCTCGTAGGTGAAGTAAGATGATTCTTCCTCGTGTCATCGCCGCTGCCACGGCCCTGCTGTCCTTCGCCACGGCCGCCGAGGCCGCGCCGCGGTTCGGCGTCAATCTCGCGGGATGTTCGTTCGTCGCGAACGGCGCCCTGTGCCCGACCGTGGCCGACGTCGCCTGGTACGTCGACAAGGCCGGGTTTCGCAGCATCCGCCTGCCGTTCAACGGCAGCCAGATGAATGACCCCGTCGTCCTCCAGCGGGTGGTCGACGTCGTCAAGGCGGCCAGCGCGCGCAACGTGCCCGTGATCCTCGACCGCCATGACTATAAATGGCCGACGCCGGCGGAGCAGATCGCATTCTGGCTGCCGATCCTGCGCAAGCTCGACAATTCCGAAATGGTCATGATCGACCTGATGAACGAGCCGCGCTTCTTCACCGATCCCGTGGTGACGAACGACTGGATGCAATGGGTTCGCGATACCAACCAGATCGTCGCAGGCATTCGCAAGGCGGGGTTCAAGCACCGCATCCTCGTCGAGTGGCCACAATGGTCCGCGTCATTCCGGTTCGACAAGAACGAACCGGCCAGCCGGGACTGCGAGAGCGCTGCATGCGCGATCGATCGCTCGGGCGGCCTCATCGACCCGCTGAACCGCATCATCCTGTCGCCGCATCGCTATTTCGACACCGGTTCCAGCGGTACCAATGCGGAGTGCGTCAGCGAACCGGCGGGCGACGGCGGACTGAAGATCTTCGCTGCGGCTGCCCGGAAGCGGGGATATCGGGCGATCCTGGGCGAATATGCACTGGGAAGCTCCAAGGGGCTGCCCGCATCCTGCACCGCGATCGCGGCGAACGTCGTCAAGTCGATCAAGACCGACAGTGACGTCTGGCTCGATGCGATGGCCTGGGGCGGCGGTCGCGCGTGGACGGAATCCTATTTCTTCAAGATCGAACCGACCAAGGGCACGCGGGAATCGGTGCCGGTGGCGGCCTACACGAAGATGATCGCGGGACAGTAAGCCGCGAGGGCCCCTCCCTCGCAGGCGCGGCGTGAAGGGCCGTATTCCGGCTCTTCACGCCCCTACCGGCCGACCTGCATCAGGATGGCGTCGGAGGGGAGCAGCTTGTCGAGGAAGGGCAGCAGCGCGGCGCCGATGACCGGTGCGTCGGCGGCGAGGGCGCCGCGGATGATCGTGGTCATCGGGGGCTGTACGGTGACCGCCAACGCGCCGGCGAGGCGGGCGATCAGGCGGTCGAGCAGCGCGGTGTCGAGCCGGCCGCCGATGACGATGGCGTCGGGATCGATCAGGCAGGTGATGTTGATCAGCGGTGCGATCAGCGCCTTGGCGGCGAGATCGACCCAGCGTTCGAGCACGCGGTCGGTCTGCGGATCGGCGGGCCGGATGTCCTTCTGGCTTTCGACATCGAGGCCGGCGTCCTTCAGCATCTGCAGCAGCGCCGAGATCGAGACGATGTCCTGCACGACCGCGCCCGGCGCCGGGTTGGTCGCGTCGGGCAGCAATCCCAGTTCGGCGCTGCGCTTGTTCGCGCCCTCGACGAAATGGCGGTCGATCATCAACCCGCCACCAAGCCCGGAATTGATCAGGATATAGAAGAAGCTCGCCAGCGGTGACCCCGCCCCCGCCTGCGCCTCGCCGATCGCCGCCGCCGCCGCATCGTTCTCGATCACGGTCGGCCAGGGCATGACCGGGGCGAGCAGCGCGGGGATCGAGAGGCCCGCCCAGCGATCATAATCCGACGGCCGCCCCGGCAGCGTGATGACGCCCAGATCATTGGGTACCGCGACCCCGACGCCGATCACGCGGTCGCGTCCGACCCCGGCCTCCGCGAGCAGCGATTCGAGGTTGTGCGCGGCGAACGCGACGACGTCCTCGGGCATCGCAAAGGCGATATCCTGCGCGATCCGGCTGCGCACCTGACCCGCGAGATCGAGCGCGACCAGCGTCAGGTGATCGCGATCGATGTTGAGGCCGATCGCGACGCAGCCCAGCGGCTCGATCGTCAGCTGGATCGCGGGCTGCCCACGCGGGCCCTGAAGGCGGCCGACCTCTTTCACCAGACCGGCGTCGATCAGCCGGCGCGTGATGTTAGCGATCGTCGGCGCGGTCAGCCCGGTCGTCCGGCTCAGCTCGACACGGCTGGTCTCCGGGCTGAGCCGGATGGCCTGCAGAACCACGCGCTGATTATAGTCGCTCGCACGCGCCAGGTTCGTGCCCGACAACGACACTGCGAGGCGCGCACCGCGCGCTTCCCGTATCGGTTTGTCCATCGTGATATGCCCCTCCGACGTATTCTTACACGTCCGGCGAAAGAAAAGTCGATGGGCCCGGCCGGGCTCATCGATCCGCCCGGGCCCTATCACGCGCCACCCCGCTGCAACCGCATGGAAAACCGACCGCGTGAAAGAAAATTAAATTTCTTAATCTGCTTGCGCCCCGGTACGTCGGCCCCTAGCCTTGACCCCAGCACATCATGTCGCGCCGCCGTTCAATGGTTCGACAGTATCTTTCCGGCAATCCCGACGATGACGCCGGCCCCGGACGTGTATTGGAGAGGCGCATTGGCAGCATCACGAGGCATCGCCTGCAATGACACCGGGCGATTAGTGAAGCGTGTACGGAGCAATGTTCTTCCCGGACTTGCGGGTGCGGAGATGTCGGCCGCATGATCGGGGTGTCATCTGCTGCACTACTTCGCCGCGACATGCTGAAGGCCGGCGCTGCGGCGCTGTGCGCGGCAGCGGCGACGCCCGCGT
>NZ_JRVI01000143.1:0-2872 GCF_000783375.1 Sphingomonas sp. Ant20 | reverse complement strand
GACAGGTTTCCGCATAGGTGAGGATGTGGTGCGCGCCGGGCATCGCGCACAGATGGCGCGGCCGGGGGCGCGATGGCGAGAGGGTAAGCGGCGGCGAACCGCGCGGGTTCGGGGACGGATGACTCGATCTTCACGTGCAAGCCGGCGGCGGGGCGGCTATTGGCGCGGCGTGATGGCATGCCCGGAAAGGCCGGGTGCGCGGTACAGGACGAGGATCGTTCGATGCGTACGCGTATGACGGGCTCCGCGCTGACGGCCGGGAACCCGCCGGGTCGTTCCGCGGCCGGGGTGGTGCAGGCGGGCGTGGCGCAGGCGGGGGCCGATATCGTCGGGCTCGAACCGCTGAAGACCTTTCGCAGCCGGTGGCCGGCGATCATCGGCGCGGTGCTGACGCTGGCGATGATCGCGGGGCTCGCGCGCGAGCTGTTCGCGCATGGGCTGGCCGGACTGTCGCGGTCGGTGCCGTCCGACCCGCGATTCTATCTGTGTTTCGCGCTGCTCTACATGTCGCCGCCGACGGGGGGATTACGTGATCTTCCGCCGGTTATGGGGGATCCCGGTCGCGGGGCTGGTCGCGCTGATCAAGAAGCGGATCGCGAACGAAGTGGTGTTCGGCTATTCGGGCGACGCCTATTTCTATGCCTGGGCGCGGGCGCGCGCACGGATGGTGGCGTCGCCGTTCGGCGCGGTGAAGGACGTGACGATCCTGTCGGCGATTGCGGGCAACGCGATCACGCTGGCGATGGTGGCGATCGCGCTGCCGCTGAGCCGCGACCTGTTGCCGCCCGACCTGTTCAAGACCGTGCTGGGGTCGGCGGCGATCACCTTTGCGATTTCGCTGCCGTTCCTGATCTTCTCGCGGCGCGTCTTCTCGCTGCCACGCGCGACCTTGTGGTGGGTGTTCATGATCCACTGCATCCGGCTGATGTGCGGATCGCTGCTGATCGCGCTCGCCTGGCATTTCGCGCTGCCCGGCGTGTCGATCGCGATGTGGCTGTTCCTCGCGGCGGGGCGGCTGCTGGTGTCGCGGCTGCCGCTGGTGCCGAACAAGGACCTGCTGTTCGCCAATTTCGCGATCCTGTTGATCGGCCAGGATCAGGCGCTGTCCGAGCTCGTCGCGTTCACCGCGGCGCTTACGCTGCTCGTCCATGTCATTCTGATTGTCATATTCAGCGGGCATGCGATCGCGATGAGGACGCGTGCGTGAACCGATTGCTTGGGGCGGGGATGATGCTGGCGGGGCTGATCGCGGGCGCCGCCCCGGCATGGGCCGGCGGTCGGGTGGCAGTCCAGGAGCCGATGCTCGGCAGCGACGCGCAGGCGTGCGAGCGTGACGAAGGGCCGGCGATCGCAGCGACAATCGTCGGACTGAAGGATCGCAAGGGCAATCTGAAGCTCGAGCTCTATCCGCCCGACGAGGCCGATTTCCTGCGCGGCGACCGCGACCTGATCGCGGCGGGCAAGACGTTTCGCCGCATCAGCGTGCCGGCCCCCGCGACCGGCCCGACCGCCTTGTGCATCCGCGTGCCGCATCCGGGCCGCTACGCGCTGCTGTTCACGCACGACCGTGACGGCCGGGCCAAGTTCAGTGTCTGGTCGGACGGCGCGGGGTTCGTGAAGGGCGACCGGCTCGGCCGATCGCGACCCAAGGTCGACCAGGCGATCATCGAGGTCGGGCCCGGACTCACGCATGTCACGATCCGCGCGCAATATCTGCGCGGGCTGGGCGGGTTTGGCCCATTGGACGGCAAGTGAGGGGGCGGGCGGGCTGAGATGCGGATCGTCGACGTCAACGAATTTTACTCGCCGACCGGCGGTGGGGTGCGCACCTATATCGACCGGAAGATGGGGATCCTCGCCGATCTGGGGCACGAGCTGATCGTCGTCGCGCCGGGCCGCGAGGACCGCGTCGAGGAGCGGCCGGGTGGCGGGCGCGTGATCTATCTCAAATCGCCGGGAATGCCGTTCGATCGCAACTACGGCCTGTTCTGGGACCGTGCGGCGATCCACCGGGTGCTCGACGACCTCGATCCGGATGTGGTCGAATGCTGTTCGCCGTGGCGGCCCGCTTGGTTCGTCGGCGACTGGATGGGGCCCGACGGGCAGCAGCGCGCGCTGAAATCCTTCTTCATGCACAACGACAATATCGCCGCCTATGCGCAGCGCTGGTTCGCGGGGTTCGCCAGCCACGACCGGATCGAGCGCGCGTTCGGCTGGTACAGCCGGTACATGAACCGGTTCCTGACGCGGTTCGATACGGTCGTCACCAACGGACCCGCACTGGAGAAACGGTTGCGCGCGCGTGGGGTCCGGATCGATGCGGCGATGCCGCTGGGGATCGAGCGCGGCCATTTCTCGCCGCGGCTGCGCGACGAGGCGCTGCGGGCGCGGCTGTTGCAGCAATGCGGGTTGCCGGCGGACGCGATGCTGCTGATCGGGCTTGGCCGGCATCACGGCGAGAAGCGCTGGCCGCTGGTCGTCGACGCGGTCGCGCGCGCGGGCACCGACCTACCGATCGGGCTGATCCTGTTCGGCACGGGCAGCCAGAGCAAGGCGATCGCGCGGCGGATCGGCGGATCGCCGCATATCCGGATGTTCGCGCCGGTCTATGACCGCGAGCGGCTGGCCGCGATCATGGCGAGCTGCGACGCGCTGATCCACGGGTCGGAGGCCGAGCCGTTCGGGCTGGTCGCGTCGGAGGCGATGGCGTCGGGGCTGCCGCTGATCGTGCCCGATACGGGCGGGTGCGCCGAGATTGCGGACCGGCATGCCAGCGAGCTCTATACCGCGCGCGATGCGACCGCGGCGGCGGCGGCGATCGCGCGGCTGTTCGCGCGCGACCGCGGGATGCTCAGGCGCGCGGCGGTCGTGG
>NZ_JRVI01000142.1:0-2305 GCF_000783375.1 Sphingomonas sp. Ant20 | reverse complement strand
GGGACCTGGCCGCCGGTGCCGCTGTCGGCTTGGCGGCAGGTTTCGCGGCGGGGCTGGCGGCCTGGGACAGGAGCAGCGCGGGGGCGAGCAGCATCAGGATCATAGGCGGGCGATCACATCCTCGACCGCGCGGATGATCAGCGCGATGTCGGAATCGCGTGACAGGCGGTGATCGCCGTCCTTGACGAGCAGTGTCTGCACATCGGCTGAACGAAGCAGCTCGGCGAGCCGGGTGGTGCGTAGCCACGGCACCGCCTTGTCGCGCTGGCCCTGGATCAGGCGGACGGGGCAGCGGATCTCGATCCAGCCGAACATCAGCCGGTTCGCCTCGCCCGACGCCCAGAAGCCGCGGGTGTAGATGGTGGGTTCGGGGCCGTAGTCGTTGGGGCGTTCGAGCCGGCCCGCGCTGAGCAGCGTCAGCTTTTCCTCAGGGGTGAAGCCCCAGTCGGTGAAGTCGGGCGCGGGGGCGATGCCGACGAGCGCCGCGACCAGATCGGGGCGGGCCTTCGCGACGAGCAGCATCAGCCAGCCGCCGAGCGACGAGCCGACGAGCACCGCGGGGCCGTCCGCCAGCGCCTCGAGCATCGCGATCACGTCGTCGCGCCAGTCGACGAGCGTCTGATCCTCGAACGCGCCCTCGCTGCGGCCGCAGCCGCCATAGTCGAAGCGGAGATAGGCGCGGCCCTGCGATTTCGCCCAGGCCTCGAGCGTAACCGCCTTGGTGCCCGTCATGTCCGAACCATAGCCCGACAGGAAGACGATCGTCGGGCCGGTGCCGGTCGTGTGGTGATAGGCGAGGCGGGGGCGGTCCGGCGCGGGGGTGGTGGTGTCGGTCATGCGCGGGGCTTTAGCCAAAGCGGGCGGGTCGGGATAGGTCAGGCTGGTGCGGAGGGGCTGGTGAAGATGTCCTCGATCGCGAGGCCGAACAGCTCGGCGATGCGGAAGGCGAGCGGAAGCGAGGGGTCGTAGCGGCCGGTTTCGATCGCGTTGACGCTCTGGCGCGAGACGTCGAGGCGGTCGGCGAGGTCGCCCTGGCTCCAGTCGCGTTCGGCGCGCAGGACTTTCAGGCGGTTCTTCATACGGTCCCTGCGCGCACCGCGGCGATGTTGAGGCACCCGCCGAGCATCAGGCCGGCAAACCAGAGCACACCCGCCGAATAGGCCGGGACATGCGGCGCGAGGCCGAAGCTTTCGAGAAAGCCCCAGATCGTCGTCGCGCAGAGCATGAAGACGGTGGCGATCAGCGTCTGGCGGACGTTCATCGTGCGGATATATTCGTCGGGCTCGTCGCGCAGATAGCGCCCCCAGGCGAGGAAGACGCCCAGCAGCGGGAGCGCGGGCAGCACTGCGAGAAGATAGGCGAGCGGGCCGGTCGGCGGATGGCTGCGGAACAGCGCCACCACGCCGAACAGCGTGCCCATATACGCAAGGCTGAGACCGAGAACGGTGGCGTTGTAGCGGCGCAGCGCGGGGCTCTTGTGCATGGTCAAGCGTCCTTTCGAATCGGTAAAGGAAACTTGTCATCTAGGGGTGTGGGAGTCAAGGTGGCTTTACAGCGGGGGTGGGGTTGAGGGGATGCGATCGCGACTGGCCGTTCTCCCACGTAGGCGGGAGTCCAGGGTGGCAGGGCTCGGTGCTGCTTGGCTCTGGATCCTGACTTTCGTCAGGATGACGGGGGAGGGGGGCGGCGCTTCCCCGCCGTCCGGATGGCGAGTGGGGAGGGCGGCGCTTCCCCGCCGTCGGGAGGACGGGTGGAGGGCTGCACTCAACCGCCGTCATCCTGGGCTTGACCCAGGATCCAGGGTCACGGGGCGCAGCGCTGCTTGGCTCTGGGTCCTGATTTTCGTCAGGATGACGGGTGGGGGAGGGCGGCGCTTACCGCCTTCGTCCTGGGCCCCCGCTTTTGCGGGGGGACGGGGTCAGATGATGAATTCTACCGTCTTCATCTGGGTCTGGTCGGCGGCGACGGCGCCGCGTTTGGCGACCATCTGGCGGTGGAGTTCGCGCACCGTGTCGCTGCCGCTGGTCTTGCACAAAGCGGGGATGACCGCGTGGACGAGGGCGCCGAGGCCGTCGGCGATCATCGTCACGCCGAACCGGCTCGCGACGCCGAAATGCTCGGCATAGCTTTCGCCGACGGTGGCGGGATGGTCGAGGAAGAGGCGGCGGAACATCGGCGGGTCTCCGGACGGGGGATCGGGCTTATCCTATCAGCCGGCGAGGGATTCGACCATGGTCGCCGCGAGCAGGCTGAGCGTGTCGTCGCGCGCGCCCATCACGACGATGCGGTCGCCGGGGCGCGCCCA
>NZ_JRVI01000141.1:0-5111 GCF_000783375.1 Sphingomonas sp. Ant20 | reverse complement strand
CCGGGGAAACCCCCGCCGACCGCGACGCCGCCGAGGCGCTGATCGCAGCGCAGCCGCCCGGCGCACCGATCGCGATGACGGTCCTGCGCGACGGGCGCGCGGTCACGGTCTCGATCCCGGCTGTCGCGGGATGCCGCTCGCGATTCGAGATCCTGCTCGGCAGCGGCCTCGATGCGAGCGCGGACGGCGCGGTCGTCCAGATCGGCGAGAAGTATTTCGAAGGCTATAGCGATCCGGAGATCGCAGTGATCGTCGCGCACGAGCTGGCGCACAACATCCTGCGCCACCGCGACCGGCTCGACGCCGCGAAGATCAGCCGCGGGCTGATGGCGGAACTCGGCCGCAACGGCCGGCTGATCCGCCAGACCGAGGACGAGGCGGACCGGCTCAGCATCTATCTGCTCGCCAATGCCGGCTATGATCCGCGCTCGGCACCGCAATTCTGGCGCGAGAAGGGCGGCACGATCGACGGCGGCCTCTTCCGCAGCCGCACCCACGCCTCGTCCAAGGCGCGGGCGACTGCGCTCGACGCCGCCGTCCAGGACATTGTCCGCCGCCCCGAACGGCCGATCCTGCCCGCCGACGTCCTCGCGCTGCGGACCCAGCCGCTCCGCTAGCCGGCCAGTCGCGCCGCCGGCTGTGCGGGGCTGCGCGGCTGGTCGGGCCAGATCCCGCGCGTATCGAGCACCGTCTTCTCGCTGCGCTCCTCGAGCGGGATCGAACGGAAGACGTCGTGATCGACCAGCACGACCATGATCGGGCAGGTCTCGATCGCGGTGTCGACGTCGATCAGGGTCGCACCCGTGCCGTCGAAGGCCGGTGGCAGCGCCGCGGCATAGGGCTCGACGATCCGGACCCGATCCCCGAAGCGATTCGCGACCGCCAGCGCGACCTTCATCGCCGGGCTCTCGCGGAAATCGTCGATATTGGCCTTGAACGCGAGGCCCAGGCACGCGACCGGCGCGGTCGGATCTGCAGCGATCATCGCAGCCACTTGCGCGATGACGTGATCGGTCTTGCCGTCATTCACCTCGCGCGCGGTGCGGATCAGCGGCGTCTGGTCGGGCGCGGCATGGACGAGGAACCAGGGGTCGACCGCGATGCAATGCCCGCCGACACCGGGGCCGGGCTGCAGGATGTTGACGCGCGGGTGGCGATTGGCGAGCCGGATCACCTCCCAGACATCGACGTTCATCGTGTCGGCGATCAGCGACAGCTCGTTGGCGAACGCGATGTTGACGTCGCGAAACGCATTCTCGGTCAACTTCGTCATCTCCGCGGCGCGCGCGGTCGTGGTGACGCACGCGCCGCGCACGAACCGGCGGTAGAAGGTCAGCGCCTTGCGCGCACAGCGCGGCGTGATCCCGCCGATGACGCGGTCATTGTCGATCAGCTCGACCAGGATCCGTCCCGGCAGCACGCGTTCGGGGCAATAGGCGATCGCGATATCGGCCTGGTCGCGGGTCCGCCCGGGCACGCGCAGATCGGGGCGCAAGGTCGCCAGCAGGTCGCGGACCTTCTCGGTCGTCCCGACGGGGGAGGTCGATTCGAGGATGACGGTATCGCCGGGTTTCAGCACCGGCGCGATCGTCGTCGCGGCACCCAGGACATAGCTGATGTCGGGCGCATGCGCGGCGTCGAACGGGGTCGGCACCGCGATCACGAAGACGTCGGCGGGCTCGACCGTCATCGCCGCGCGCAGCGTACCGCGCGCGACCACGCCCGAGACCAGACCGTCGAGATCGACCTCCTCGATATGCACGCGCCCCGAATTGATCGTCTCGACGACGCGTTCGGTCACGTCGACACCGAGCACGCGCGCGCCGGTCCGCGCGATGATCGCCGCGGTGGGCAGGCCGATATAGCCCAGTCCCATGACGACGACGTTCAGTTCAGTATCGGAAAGCATGACGGATGATCCTCAACGATGGGCCGGTGCGCTGGCGACCGGCTGGGCCATGGTCTGGGCGATGGTCTGGGCGATGGTCTCGGCGATCCGGGCCGCAGCATGGCCGTCGCCGAACGGATTGTGCGCGCGCGCCATCGCGGAATAGGCCGCTTTGTCGTCGAGCAGCGTGAAGATTTCGGAAACGATGCGGTCCTCCGATGTCCCGACCAGCTTTGCGGTACCCGCCTCGACACCCTCGGGGCGCTCGGTCGTCTCGCGCATCACCAGCACCGGCTTGCCGAGCGCGGGCGCTTCCTCCTGCACGCCGCCCGAATCGGTCAGCACGATCTCGGCCAGCCCCAGCGCGCGCACGAAGCTCGGATAATCGAGCGGCGCGATCCGCGCGATATCGGGCTGGTCGCCGAGAATGCGGTCCATCACCGACACGACATTCGGGTTGGGATGCACGGGAAAAACGACCGCGACGTCATCGCGCGCCGCGATCCGCGCGATCGCCCGCGCGATCCCGGCCATCGCGTCGCCGAAATTCTCGCGCCGATGGGTCGTGACGAGGATGATCCGCTTGCCCGCACAGTCCGCCACGACCGGGTCGAGCGCAGCGCCGAGCGCCGGATCCGCCGCCACCCGCGCATGGGTCCAGTGCAGCGCGTCGATCACCGTGTTGCCCGTGACGTGAATCGTCGAGGGGGCGATATTCTCGCGCAGCAACGCGTCCGCCGCAGTCTGGGTCGGCGCGAAGTGGAGCGCGGCGATCGGCGCGACGATCCGCCGGTTCACTTCCTCGGGCCAGGGATGATGGATGTCGCCCGAGCGCAGCCCCGCCTCGACATGCGCGACCGGGACCTTGCGGTAATAGGCGGCGAGCGCGCCGGTCATTGCAGTGGCGGTGTCGCCCTGGACGACGATCATGTCGGGCTGCTCGGCGTCCATCACAGCGCCCAGCCCGACCAGCAGCCGGGCGGTCAGCCGATCAAGCGTCTGCCCCGGCTCCATCAGGTCGAGATCGATATCGGGGGACAGCCCCGCGATCGCGAGCACCTGGTCGAGCAGTCCGCGATGCTGTGCCGTCACGCAGGTCCTGACGACCAGCCCCGGCTGCGTCTGCAATGCCCGGATGACCGGGAAGAGTTTGATCGCTTCGGGGCGCGTCCCGAAGATGACGAGTATTTTTGACATGGAACCCGCCTACACCCCACGTCTTTAATGACGCGCTAACCGCCGCAGTTGATTTGCCGAGTCCGTTCGGCGGCTTTATGCACCCGCAACGATCTGCACCCGCAACGATACAAGGGACTACTGAATGACGATCAAACCGCTGCGCAAGGCCGTATTCCCCGTTGCTGGGCTTGGCACGCGATTCCTTCCGGCGACCAAGTCGATGCCCAAGGAGATGCTGACCGTCGTCGACAAGCCGCTGATCCAATATGCCGTCGAAGAGGCGCTGGAAGCGGGGATCGAGCAGATCATCTTCGTTACCGGACGCGGCAAGGGTGCGCTCGAGGATCATTTCGACATCTCCTACGAGCTCGAGGCGACGATGCGTGCGCGCGGCAAGTCGCTGACCGTGCTCGACGGCATCCGCCAGCGGCCCGGCTCGCCCGTCTATGTCCGTCAGCAGGAGCCGCTGGGTCTTGGCCATGCGGTCTGGTGCGCGCGCGAGATCGTCGGCGACGAGCCGTTCGCGGTGCTGCTCCCCGACGAGCTGATGGTCGGCAAGCCCGGCTTCATGAAGCAGATGGTCGAGGCGTATAACAAGGTCGGAGGCAACGTCATCGGCGCGCTCGAGGTCGCCGATTCGGAAACCGACAAATACGGCATCATCTCGCCCGGCGCGACCGACGGCCGCCTGACCGAGGTCACCGCGCTGATCGAGAAGCCCGCCAAGGGCACCTCGCCGTCGAACCTGATGATCCCGGGCCGCTACATCCTCCAGCCCGAAGTGATGCGCATCCTCGAAGGGCAGGAAAAGGGCGCCGGCGGCGAGATCCAGCTGACCGACGCGATGGCGCAGCTGATCGGCAACCAGCCGTTCCACGGCTTCACCTTTGATGGCCAGCGCTACGATTGCGGCGACAAGGCGGGCTATATCCAGGCCAATCTCGCGCTCGCACTCGCACGCGACGATATCGGACCGGTCGTCCGCGCCTTCGCCAAGACGCTGCTGGGCTGAACGATCTGCAAGATGCGGGGCGGGTGGGTTCAGCCCATCCGCCCCGCTCGTTTTCGGATCAGCCGCCGCCGCAGCAGGGGCAGCCGGGATCCTTGGGCAGCCGGATCGTCCGGAAGCGGAGCGACAGCAGGTCGATCAGCAACAGCTGGCCCGCCACATCGTCGCCGAACGGCGCGACCGCACGAATCACTTCCAGCGCGGCCAGGCTGCCGACCACGCCCGTGACGGGGCCGAGGATGCCGTCCTCCGCACAGCTCGTCTCGGCACGCTCGGGATTCTCGCCGACGAAACAGCGATAGCAGGGCCGGTCGGGCTCCCAGCCGCGATAGACGCCGAGCTGGCCTTCGAACTGTCCGACCGCCGCCGAGACCAGCGGGATCCGCGCCGCATGCGCCGCATCGGCGACCACGAACCGCGTCGCGAAATTGTCGCAGCCGTCGAGCACCACGTCCGCGCCCGCGATCAGCGCGCCGATATTGCCTTGGTCGACCCTCAGGCGGTGCGTGTCGACCGTGACGTTCGGATTGATCCGGCGCAGCGCGGCGGCGGCGGCCTCGACCTTGGCGAGACCCTGGTCTTCGGTGCGGAAGATCGTCTGACGCTGCAGGTTCGACGTCTCGACCGCGTCGTCGTCGATCAGCACGAGGCGCCCGATCCCGGCCGCCGCGAGATACTGGATCGCCGGCGAGCCGATACCGCCGGCGCCGATCACCACCGCCGTCGCCGCCTTCAGCCGCAGCTGACCGGTGCCGCCAAACTCGCGAAGAACGATGTGCCGGGCATAGCGCGCGAGTTCGTCGTCGGAGAGCGTCATGCCTTCCACGCGAACACCATCGTCGTGCGGTACCAGCTGTCGGAGGCGGCGCCGCGCAGATCGACATTGTTGCGCGCCGCGCCCAGCAGCAGACCGGCGGCGAACTGCTCGACCGTCGGACAGTCGATCGCGCGCGGCGTGACCCGTCGCACCCGGCCATCGGCCGCGGCGAGCAGCGCGAGGTCGAGGTTCAGGACCCAGCCCTGCGCGTCCGCGTC
>NZ_JRVI01000140.1:0-8815 GCF_000783375.1 Sphingomonas sp. Ant20 | reverse complement strand
GCGCGAGGGCGCGATCGCGTCGATCGGGTGGCGCGCCGAGACGGTGGCGGCCTGGCTTTCGCTGCTGGCGCGGGTCGGCGGGCCCGCGGATGCCGATTTCGTCGACTGGCTCGCGGTCGACCGGGTCGAGGGACGCGAATTCGATATCGGGCTGCACCGCCGCTGGCTCGACCCGACCCGCCCGTTTGCGGAGGTCGTACTTAAACCCGCGCATGGCGCATTAGTCACGTCGGCGACGCTGACCGGGGGCGGCAGCGCGGAGGAAGGCTGGCAGATCGCCGAGGCGCGCAGCGGCGCACCGCATCTCACCCGCCCGGCCGCGCGGTTCGCCGCGCTCAGCCCGTTCGACTATGCGACACAGGCCGAGGTGCTGATCGTCACCGACGTCAAACGCGGCGATGTGGGCGCGCTGGCCAACGCCTATGCCCGGCTGATCGTCGCCTCGCGCGGCGGGACGCTCGGGCTGTTCACCGCGATCCGCCGGTTGCGCGGCGTGCATGGCCGGATCGCCGACCGGCTGGCGCGCGAAGGGCTGCCGCTGCTCGCGCAGCATGTCGATCCGATCGATACCGGCACATTGGTCGATATCTTCCGCGATGACCCGGGCGCGTCGCTGCTCGGCACCGATGCACTGCGCGACGGGGTCGACGTGCCGGGCGAATCGCTGCGGCTCGTGGTGATGGAGGGCGTGCCCTGGCCCAAGCCGACCGTGCTGCATGCCGCACGACGGCTTGCGGGTGGTGGCGCCGTGTATGACGACCGGCTGATCCGCGCGCGGCTGGCACAGGCGTTCGGCCGGCTGATCCGGCGTGCGGACGATTCGGGCGCGTTCGTCATGCTGTCCGCGGCGATGCCGTCGCGCCTGCTGAGCGCCTTCCCGCCGGGTGTGCCGGTGACGCGCGTCACACTCGACGAAGCGGTGACCCGAGTCGCGGCACGGCTTTCCTCACGCGCCGCCTTGAGGCATGAGGCGGGCGAACCGGCCCGAGGACCCTTATCATGACGCCCGAGCCATGAAGACGCTGACGCTGCTGCGCCATGCCAAGTCGGGCTGGGACGACACGGTCTCGCGCGATTTCGACCGGCCGCTGAACGCCAAGGGCCGCCGCGCCGCGACGATCATCGGGCGGCAGATGCGCACGCTGTCGCTCGCGTTCGACCATGTCATCGCCTCGCCCGCGGTCCGTGTCGTCGAGACGCTCGACGAGATCGTCGCGGGCTATGGACGCACGCTGGCACCCGACTGGGACCGGCGGCTGTATCTGGCGTCGGCGGGGACGATCCTCGACCTCGTCCGCGACCTGCCGCGCGCCGTCGATCGCGCGCTGGTGATCGGGCATAATCCGGGGCTTGAGGATCTGGTCCTGCTGCTGACCCCCGACGTGACCCACCCGTTCCGCGACGCGGTCGAGGACAAATATCCGACCGCGAGTCTTGCCGAGCTGCAGTTCGACATTGACGACTGGGACGATCTGACGAGCGGATCGGCGCGGTTCACCCGCTTCGTGCGGCCGCGCGATCTCGATCCGACGCTGGGGCCCGACGCGGACTGACGCGTCGGGCCGGACTTGTCAGCCCTTGCCCTCGAGCTTCGCCTTCAGCCCCGAAAACGCGTTGACCGGCTGATATTCGTCCTCGCTGATCACCCCGGCGGCGCGCAGTGCGGCCGCGGCATTGGGGCCGCGGGGAAAGGGATCGAGCGCGAGCGCGAGCGTCTCGGCCGCCGCTTCCCCCAGATCGACCGCACCGCCATCGATCGGCACGGTGTCGAGCGCATCGTCCGGCAATTCGATCTCGCCGTCGACCGCGCCGAAATCATCGACGAAGCGCAGCGCGACAGGTTCGTCGATCGTCGCGGTGAGCGGTTCGTCGGTCACCGAACAGGCCTGCACGACCTTAGCCGTCACATGCCCCTTGGCGACGATCCCGCTCGTGTCGCGACGGATCGTGAAGCGCGCCTCGAGCAGGTCGACCGACAGGATCGCAAACCGCGCGGCAAGCTTGCGGCGTTCCTCGGGCGTCGCGGCGAAGGTCACACTGCGATCGCGCTCGCCGATCGTGTCGAGTCGCTCGGGGCGGCTGAATTCGGGGGTCATGGCAGCTCTCCGGCGAGTAGGGTTGATAGCGGGACGCCGGCGAGCGCGGCGTGGAAGTCGGTGAGCGCCGTGCGGACATGCGCGAGCGCTGCGGGCGCGGGCGGATCGCCGCGATAGAGGTTGCGGACCAGCGGCGCGTCGAGATCGCCCGCGGCAAGTCCGTCGCGATAGGCGCCGAGCCGCCCGCCGAGCATGCTCATCATCCGGCCGATATGCTTGCCGACAATGATGTCGCCGATTCCGAGCTCGCGCAGCTGCCCGTCCATGTCGTCGACGAAGCGTTCCGCGAGTCGCGCGGCGGGCTCACCCCCCGACGGCTCCGATTCCATCCGCAGCATGACGAGCGCGAGGACCGCGGCGATCATGTCGAAGCGGCCGTCGACCGTGTCGGGCACCTGCCCGTCGCGATACCAGTGCTCCGCGCGCGCGCGCTGCACGACCGCGGTATAAAGTGGCAGCGCCTCGTCGTGCTTCTCGCCCAATAGCCTGCCGAACCAGCCCAAATCCTGTCGCCTTCCCGTCGCCAATGCGCGGCGGCTTGTTTGCCTGCGCAACCTCGCATATCGAGGCGATCCGCGGCCGATGCAATCGTGCTGCCGCCAGTATCGCGTGACCCCGCCCCGGGAGAGTATATGAGCGTCCTTTCATTCCGCCTGACACGCCGTACGGCCAGCGTCGCGGCGCTCGCGCTCGTCGGCCTGACGAGCGCAGGCTGCACGCAGCTTCGCTCGCATCAGGGCTATGTGGTCGATGTCGACCTCGTCAACTCGGTCCAGCCTGGCGTCGACAACCGTCAGTCGGTGCTCCAGACGCTCGGCAAGCCGACGCTCGCGGGGCAGTTCGACCAGGGTGACTGGTATTATCTGGCACGCGATAGCCGCAACCTGGCATTCCGCAACCCGCGCCCGAACGCGCAGATCACGCTGCAGATCAGCTTCGACCAGCAGGGCACCGTCACCGCGATCCGTCGCGGCGGGCTCGATCAGGTCGCCTCGATCAGCCCCGATGGCAAGACGACGCCGACGCTGGGTCGCCAGCGCGGCTTCTTCCAGGATCTGTTCGGCAATATCGGCTCGGTCGGTGCCCCCGGCACGGCGGCGGCGGTGGCGCCAATACGGGTACGGGCCGCACGCGGCCCTAACGCTACCGGGCGGTCGCGGACTTTGCAGACTCGTACCTTCGCGCTAGGGCGCGGGGCATGACCGACGAGCTCCGCACCGCCGCCCTGGAATCCAAAGCCTGGCCGTATGAGGAGGCGCGCAAACTCCTCAAGCGCTATCCGCAGGGCAAGCAGGGCGCGCCGATCCTGTTCGAGACCGGCTATGGCCCGTCGGGCCTGCCGCATATCGGCACATTCAACGAAGTGCTGCGCACGACGATGGTGCGTAACGCCTTCCACGCGCTGAGCGACACGCCGACCCGGCTGATCGCGTTTTCGGACGACATGGACGGGTTGCGCAAGGTACCCGACAACGTCCCCAATGGCGACATGCTCGCCACGCATCTCGGCAAGCCACTGACGCAGATCCCCGATCCGTTCGGCACCCATTCGAGCTTTGCCGCGCACAACAACGCGATTTTGCGCGAATTTCTCGACCGCTACGGCTTCGATTACGAGTTCGCGTCGTCGACCGAATATTACACCAGCGGGCGCTTCGACGAGGCGCTGAAGGGGGTGCTGCGGCATTTCCAAGGCATCCAGGACGTGATGCTGCCGACGCTCCGCGCCGAGCGCCGCGCGACCTATTCGCCGGTGCTGCCGATCTCGCCGACCAGCGGCATCGTGTTGCAGGTACCGATCGAGGTGATCGATGCCGAGGCCGGGCTGATCGCGTTCGAGGATGATGGGCAGCGGATCGAGCAGAGCGTGCTCGGCGGCAAGGCCAAGCTGCAGTGGAAGGTCGACTGGGCGATGCGCTGGGTCGCACTCGGCGTCGATTACGAGATGGCGGGCAAGGACCTGATCGATTCGGTGACGCAGTCGTCGAAGATCGCGCGCGTGCTCGGCGGCCGCCCACCCGAGGGCTTCAACTACGAGATGTTCCTCGACGAGAATGGCGAGAAGATCTCGAAGTCCAAGGGCAATGGCCTCAGCCTCGACCAGTGGCTGACCTATGGCCCGCAGGAATCGCTGGCGTTCTACGCCTATCGCGAGCCGAAAAAGGCCAAGTCGCTGCACATGGGCGTGATCCCGCGCGCGGTGGACGAATATTGGCAGTTCCGCGGCAATTATGCCGGCCAGGATCTGAAGCAGAAGCTCGGCAATCCGGTCCACCATATCCATGACGGCAAGCTGCCCAAGGGCGAGTTGCCGGTGACGTTCGGGCTGCTGCTCAACCTCGTCGGCGTGATGGGCGATGCGAGCAAGGCGCAGGTCTGGGGCTATCTGGCGAATTACGTCCCCGATGCGTCGGCGGAGAGCTATCCCGAGCTCGACAAGCTGATCGACCATGCGCTGGCGTACGGCCGCGATTTTGTCGCGCCGACGCTCAAGCGGCGTGCACCCGAAGGCGTCGAGATCGCGGCGCTCGAGCGGCTCGATGCCGAACTCGCCGCGCTGCCCGCCGATGCGAGCGCCGAGGATGTGCAGAACATCGTCTACGAGATCGGCAAGACCGGCGGGTTCGAGACCCTGCGCGACTGGTTCAAGGCGCTGTACGAGACGCTGCTCGGCTCCGAACAGGGGCCGCGCATGGGCAGTTTCATCGCGCTGTACGGGATCGACAATTCGCGCAAGCTGATCGCGGAGGCGCTCGCCCGCCCCGCTGCCTGACACTCCTTACGAGGGTATACCCGATGCGCATGTTCTTCGACGACCGGCAGCGGGCGCATGCGCCGACGCAGGAGCTGCACAATGGCGGCTTCACGACCTATGCGGAGATGCCCGCGCGGGTCGATGCGATCCTGGCGGCGCTGGGGCCGGTCGAAACGCCGGCGGATCGCGGCGAGGCGCCGATCCTCGCGGTGCATTCGGCGGCCTATGTCGCGTTCCTGAAAGACGCGGCGCGGTTGTGGCGCGAGGCGGGGCGGACGGGGGATGCGATACCCTATGCGTTTCCGATCCGCGCGCGGCGGCCGCTCGACCTGACGCGGATCGATGCGCTGATCGGCGCGCACAGCTTTGACGCAACGACGCCGATCACCCCCGACAGCTGGACCGCCTCCTATGGCAGCGCGCAGTCGGCGCTGGCCGCGACGCACGCGGTGCTGGAGGGCGACCGCGCGGCGTTCGCGCTGTGCCGGCCGCCCGGCCATCATGCGGGCGCGGACTATTGCGGCGGCTATTGCCATCTCAACACCGCGGCGATCGCGGCGCAGGCGGCACGCGACGCGGGTGTCGCGCGCGTCGCGATCCTCGACATCGACTATCATCACGGCAACGGCACGCAGGACATCTTCTACGACCGCAGCGATGTGTTCTACGCTTCGGTCCATGCCGATCCGCGGACCGACTATCCCTTCTTCTGGGGGCATGCGGACGAGACGGGGGACGGCGACGGTCTGGGCGCGACGCTCAACCTGCCTTTGCCCCACGGCACAACGATCGACGCGTTTCGCACGGCGCAGACGACCGCGCTCGACGCGATCGCGACGTTCGATCCGGGTCTGCTCGTCGTCAGCTTCGGCGCGGATACGTGGGAGGGGGATCCGATCTCGCATTTCGCGCTGACCACGCCCGATTATGCGGTGCTGGCGCGCGATATCGCGGCGCGCGGCTGGCCGACTGCGATCGTCATGGAGGGCGGCTATGCGGTCGATGCGCTCGGCCACAATGTCGACAGCTTCCTGCGGGGATTCTGACATTTCAGGGACGGGTATCGCGGCGGGGACGCCGGCCTATCGCGGGCTGACGCTGGCGATGTTGTTCGCGGGGTTCTCGACCTTCTCACTACTCTATTCGGTGCAACCCCTGCTGCCGTCGTTCGCCGCGCAGTTCGGGCTCAGCGCGGAGGCGGCGTCGCTCGCGGTCTCGCTGGCAACCGGGCCGCTCGCGATCGGGATCCTGTTCGCAGGGGCCGTGTCCGACCGGCTCGGGCGGCGGCCGCTGATGATCGCGGCGATGTTCGCGGCGGGTGCGCTGACGCTGGCGACCGCCTTGGTGTCGGGGTGGAGCGGATTGCTCGTGCTGCGGTTCCTGACGGGGCTCGCGCTCGCGGGGGTGCCGGCGGTGGCGATGGCCTATGTCGCCGAGGAGGTCGATTCGGCCTCGGTCGGGGGTGCGATGGGGCTGTATATCGCGGGCAGCGCGATCGGCGGGATGGGTGGGCGGCTGGTCGCGAGCCTGGTCGCCGATTTCGGCGGCTGGCGGTTCGCGATCGCCGCGGTCGGGGTCGCGGGGCTGGCGATGGCCGAAGCGTTTCGCCGGCTCGCCCCGCCGTCGCGCAACTTCACACCGAGCGGTGGACGACCCGCCGCCCTCGTCCGCGATGCGCGCGCGCTGTTCGCCGACCGGGCGATGCCGCTCCTGTATCTCGAGGCGTTCCTGCTGATGGGGGTGTTCGTCACCATCTATAATTATGCGGGATTCCGGCTGATGGGGCCGCCCTACGGGCTCAGCCAGTCGGCGGTGGGCGCGGTGTTCCTGCTTTATGTGCTGGGGTCGATCAGCTCGGCGCGGTTCGGGACGCTCGCCGGGCGGCTGGGGCGGCGGACGATCTTCTGGGTGCCGGTGGTGGTGCTGATCGCGGGCGTCGCGCTGACCGCGATGCAGCCGCTGGTGCTGGTGATCGCCGGGATCGCGGTGGTGACGATCGGCTTCTTCGGCGCGCATTCGATCGCGAGCGCCTGGGTCGGGCGACGCGCGCAGAATGTCGCGGGCGGTGGCGCGCGCGGGCAGGCGGCGGCGTTCTACCTGTTCTTCTATTATATGGGGTCGAGCGTGCTGGGCTCCGCGGGCGGGTTCGCGTGGACGCATGCCGGCTGGCCCGGCGTGACGGACTTTTGCCTGGTCGTCGGCGGTGCGGCACTGGCGATCGGGCTGAGGCTGCGCGCGGTGCCACCATTGCGGGTCGAGCCGGTGGCAACGCCGCGGATGCCGGTGCCCTGAACCTCAGCGCGAGGCGATATCGATCGCGTCGCCCGGTGGCAGTTCCGACAGCGACCGCGCGACCGCGTCTGTGGCATCCATGACGCGCAGCATGTTGCCGCCGGCGAGCCTGGCCATGTCGGCATCGCTCCAGCCGCGGCGCGCGAGTTCGGCGAACAGCAGCGGATAGCCGTCGACGCCGGTCATCCCCTCGGGCCCGGTGCCGTTGATCCCGTCATAATCGCCACCGAGGCCAACATGATCGCGGCCAGCCACCCGCGCGATATGCTCGACATGATCCGCAACGGTCGCGGCGGTGACACGCGGTTCGGGATGGTCCCGGTCCCAGGCGACCAGCGGCGCAGGCGAACGCGCGCCATAGACGTTGGCGGGCACGCCTGCAGTCTTGGCTAAGGCGGTCCGGTCGGCATCCCAGGCCCGCCACGCGGTCGAGACGAAGGCGGGATAGAAATTGACCATGACGATCCCGCCGTTTGCGCCGATTGCGGCAAGCAGGTCGTCGGGAATGTCGCGCGGTGCATCGGTCAGCGCGCGGGCGCTGGAATGCGAGGCCATCACCGGCGCCTTGGCCGCGGCAAGGACCGCGCGCATCGTCGCGTCGGAGACGTGGCTGACATCGACGATCATGCCGATCCGGTTCATCTCGGCGACGACCGCGCGGCCGAAATCGGTGAGCCCGTTCGCCCGCGGCGCATCGGTCGAACTGTCCGCCCAGTTCAGGCTCTTGCCGTGCGTCAGCGTCATGTAACCGACGCCGAGCGCGCGGTACTGGCGCAGCACGGAGAGGCGCCCGTCGATCTGGTGCCCGCCCTCGACCCCGATCAGCGACGCGATCCGCCCCGCCTTCTCGATCCGACGGATATCGGCGGCGCTGGTCGCGCGTTCGAGCGCGGCGGGGTTGGCGGCGACGAATCGGCGGACGATGTCGATCTGTTCGAGCGTCATCTCGACCGCGCGCGGGCCGGTCATATCTGCGGGGATCCACACCGACCAGAATTGTGCGCCGACACGGCCCTTGCGCAAGCGGGGAATGTCCGTCTGGAGCGGGCGTGTGTCCGCAGCGAGATCGAGCGATTCGACCTTCGCGCCGTGTACGTCGCGGATTTCCCAGGCGAGGTCGTTATGGCCGTCGATGACCGGGGTCTTCCTGAGCACCCGGTCGACACGTGCCGCGACGCGGGGGTCGGGGGCGACCGGCGCCACGCTTGCCTGCGCGGCGATCAGGAGCAGGGCGGTGATCATGCCGCGCCATCGTGCCCGCCGCATCGCACGGCGGCAAGGGGATCAGTCGTCGTCCTCGGGGGGGCCGAGTTCGTTGACCCATTCCTGATTGTGGACGACGGTCGAGCGGACCGGGCGCCCCGCGGCGTCGAGCCAGGGCCGGTAGCGATAGCGCAGTTCGATCAGCCGGCAGGTGGTCGCGTCGAGCACCGCATTGCCGCTCGAACGCGTGATGCTGCACCCGGTGACGCGGCCGGTTGTCTCGACGGTGTAGCGGACACCGACCACGCCGCCCGCGCCGATGATCGCCTCCGCATTGGGGAAGTCCCTGTTCCTGAACCGCCCCTTCAACAGCCGCGGCGGGCTCTCGTCACCGCCATCGCCGTCGCCGTCGCCATAGCGGCCGCTGCCGGTACCGTCGCCCTCACCGCCCGCGCCAGTGCCGGGCCCG